>CADBSZ010000218.1 GCA_902797525.1 uncultured Ruminococcus sp.
ATCGCCCGTCCCGACAGCGTTATCGACGGCGTCAGCGTGCACACCGCGCGCCTGAAGGCCGGCGAGCTGCTATTCAAGGAATATCCCATCGAGGCTGATATGGTCTGCGGCGTTCCTGACTCGGGCATTATCGCCGCCGAGGGCTATGCGCGCGCCTCGGGCATTCCTTACGGCATGGGCTTTATGAAGAATAAGTTTCTCGGCAGAAACGCCGGAACCGGAATGGACAAGAAAAAGCGTTTGCTCCACACCAAGCTCACCGCGCTGAAGTCAAACGTCGAGGGCAAGCGCATTGTCGTCATCGACGACTCCATCGTGCGCGGACAAACCTCACAGCACATCGTTACGCTTCTGCGCAATGCGGGCGCGAAGGAAATCCACATGCTGATCAGCTCGCCGCCCTTTGTGGAGCCGTGCTATTTCGGCACCGACATCAGCGACAAAGAAAACCTCATCGCCAACAAAATGACGATTGAGGAAATCCGCAGGGAAATCGGCGCGGACACGCTGGGATATCTGAGTATTGAAAGCCTGCACAAAACCGTTGAGGGCGTCAACATCGACCTCTGCGACGGCTGCTTCACCAAGCAGTTCAGCGCCGAGGTGCCCACCACCTTCTTTGTCGATAAATACGCTACAAAGATTCATAAATAATACATTACGGAGGAATTTTATGGAAAGCTTTTCTGAAAGTTACAAGGCGGCAGGCGTAGACATCACCGCCGGCTACAAAAGCGTGGAGCTGATGAAAAAGCATGTTGCGCGCACCAACATTCCCGGCGTAGTTTCGGGAATCGGCGGCTTCGGCGGCTTGTTCGCGCCCGATTTTAAGGGCATGGAGGAGCCGGTTTTAATCAGCGGCACCGACGGCGTCGGCACCAAAATCAAGCTGGCATTTTTGCTTGACAAGCACAACACCATCGGCATCGACTCCGTTGCCATGTGCGTCAACGACGTCATTTGCTGCGGCGCCAAGCCCCTGTTCTTTCTCGACTATATCGCCATCGGTAAAAACATTCCCGAAAAGGTCGCTTCTATCGTCGAGGGTATCGCCGAGGGCTGCGTTCAGTCAGGCTGCGCCTTAATCGGCGGCGAAACCGCCGAGCACCCCGGACTCATGCCCGAGGACGAATACGATGTGGCAGGCTTCTGCGTAGGCCTTGCCGACAAGCCGAAAATGATTGACGGCTCCAAATTAAAGGCAGGCGACGTGCTGCTCGGTCTGCGCTCCTCCGGCGTGCATTCCAACGGCTTTTCGCTCGTCAGAAAAATTTTTGATATTAATGAAACCACCATTCACAACACCTATCCCGAGCTTGACAAGCCCCTCGGTGAAGCGCTGCTCACGCCCACCAAAATCTATGTTAAGCCCATTCTCGCTCTGATGGAGCAGGTGGAGGTCAAGGCGGTGTCCCACATTACGGGCGGCGGCTTTTACGAGAATATTCCGCGAATGCTCACCGACGGACTTTCCGCTAAGATTATCAAGGACGCGATTCCCGTGCTTCCCGTTTTCAAGCTCATGCAGCGAGTTGGCAACATCAGCGAGCACGATATGTTCAACACCTTCAACATGGGCGTCGGCATGGTCGTTGCGGTTTCAAAGGATGAGGCCGACAAGGCGCTTAATGTCTTGAAGGACAACGGCGAGGACGCGGTTGTTCTCGGCGAAGTGATTGAGGGCAGCGAAGGAGTTGTGTTCGCCTAATGAAAAACATTGTTGTTTTGGTTTCGGGCGGCGGCACCAATCTGCAGGCGCTCATCGACGCGCAAAAGAGGGGAGAGCTGGCCGCCGGCAACATCACCTGCGTCATTTCCTCCACCCCCAACGCCTACGCGCTGACGCGCGCCGCCGATAACGGTATTTCCACCGAGGTTATCCGCCGCAGGGATTTTTCGTCCTTTGACGAATACGACGAGGCGCTCACACAGCTTTTGCAGAGCAAAAACGCCGACGTTATTGTGCTGGCAGGCTTTATGACCATTCTCGGCAAAAAGGTGATTTCCGCCTTTGAAAACCGCATTATCAACATTCACCCGGCGCTCATTCCGTCCTTTTGCGGCGAGGGCTACTACGGCCTGCGCGTGCACGAGGAGGCGCTGAAAAAGGGCGTCAAGGTGACGGGCGCAACCGCGCATTTCGTCAACGAGGTGTGCGACGGCGGCCCCATCATCATTCAAAAAGCCGTTGAAGTGCAAAACGGCGATACTCCCGAAATTCTCCAGAAAAGAGTGATGGAGCAGGCGGAGTGGAAAATTCTTCCCAGAGCCGTCGCGCTTTTCTGCGAAGATAAAATAAAAGTAATCGGCAACAAAACAGAAATTCTCGACTAGGAGGAAATTATGAAAGCGGTATCACTCACAAAAGAAATCGCCTCCACCACCTATCCCGGCAGAGGCATCGTGCTCGGCAGAACCGCCGACGGCACCAAGGCGGTCATCGCCTACTTTATCATGGGCAGAAGCGAAAACAGCCGCAACCGCGTTTTCGTTGAAACCGGGGACGGTATCAAAACCGAGGCGTTCGACCCCTCCAAGCTGGTTGACCCCTCGCTGATTATCTATGCGCCCGTTCGCGTGCTCGGCAACAAAACCATCGTCACCAACGGCGACCAAACCGACACCGTTTATGATTTAATGAATCAGCAGCTCACCTTTGAGCAGGCGTTGCGCACCCGCGAGTTCGAGCCGGACGCGCCCAACTACACACCCCGAATTTCGGGTATTGTCAAGTGCAGCGACGGCAAAATGAACTACGCCATGTCCATCCTCAAAAGCGCCGACGGCAACCCCGAGTGCTGCGAGCGTTACACCTTCTCCTATGACGCGCCTTTGGCAGGTATGGGCAGATTCATCCACACCTACATGGGCGACGGCAATCCGCTCCCCAGCTTTGAGGGCGAGCCGACCTTGGTCGAAATCGGCAGCGACGATATTGATACGTTCGCCGAAAACGTTTGGAACGCGCTTAACGAGGACAACAAGGTGTCTCTCTTTGTGCGTTACATTGACATCGCCACCGGCAAGGCGGAATCCAGAATTATCAATAAACATCAATAATACCGCATTTCTCTGCGGAAGATAAAGTAATCAAAACACAATACAGAAAGGGACGATACCGATGAATGAATTAGCACTCAAATACGGCTGCAACCCCAATCAAAAGCCCTCCAGAATTTTTATGCAGGACGGCAAGGATTTACCCGTTGAAGTTCTTAACGGCAAGCCCGGCTACATCAACTTTCTCGACGCGTTCAACTCTTGGCAGCTGGTGCGCGAGCTGAAGGCGGCAACCGGACTTCCCGCGGCGGCTTCCTTTAAGCACGTCAGCCCTGCCGGCGCGGCGGTTGCGACCGAGCTTTCCGACACACTCAAAAAGATTTATTTCGTAGACGACCTTGAGCTTTCTCCGATTGCCTCCGCCTACGCCATGGCGCGCGGTGCGGACAGAATGTCCTCCTACGGCGACTGGGTGGCGCTTTCCGACGTCTGCGACGTTCAAACCGCAAAGCTGTTGCAGCGCGAGGTTTCCGACGGCATTATCGCACCCGGCTATACCCCCGAGGCGCTCGAGGTGCTCAAAACAAAGCGTAAAGGTACCTACAACGTTGTCAAAATCGATCCCGACTATGTTCCGGCTCCCGTCGAGCACAAGGATGTGTTCGGCATCACCTTTGAGCAGGGCAGAAACGAGCTGAAAATCGACGAAGAGATGCTCATGCAGAACATCGTCACCAAAAACAAAGAGCTCAGCGAGGACGCAAAGCGCGACCTGCTGATTGCGCTCATCACCCTCAAATACACCCAGTCCAACTCCGTATGTTACGCCAAGGGCGGACAGGCAATCGGCGTCGGCGCAGGTCAGCAGTCGCGTATTCACTGCACCCGTCTTGCCGGCAACAAGGCTGACATTTGGTACCTCAGACAGCATCCGAAGGTAATGAACCTGCCGTTTGTCGACAACATCCGCCGTCCCGACCGCGACAACACCATCGATGTTTACATCTCCGATGATTACGAGGACGTTCTTGCCGACGGCGTTTGGGAGCAGTTTTTTAAGACCAAGCCCGAACCCCTCACCAAAGAGGAAAAGAAGGCGTGGCTTGCCACCTTCAGCGGCGTATCTCTCGGCTCCGACGCGTTCTTCCCGTTCGGCGACAACATCGAGCGCGCGAAGCGTTCCGGCGTTGAATTTGTTGCGCAGCCCGGCGGCTCCATTCGCGACGACAACGTTATCGACACCTGCGATAAATACAACATGACCATGTGCTTTACCGGCATCCGTCTGTTCCACCACTAATTGACGGCGCGCAGCTTTAAGAGGTATCATGATGAAAATATTAATGATTGGCTCCGGCGGCAGAGAGCACGCGCTCATCAAAAAGCTGCTCGAAAGCCCCAAATGCGAAAAGCTCTATTGCGCGCCCGGTAACGGCGGCATTTCGCGCGACGCGGAAATCGTCAACATCGGCGTCATGGACAAGGAAAACATGGTCAAATTCGCGCAGGAAAAGGCCGTTGATTTGGTTTTTGTTGCGCCTGACGATCCGCTTGCCGACGGCATGGTCGACGCGTTTCAGGCGGCAGGCATCCGCGCGTTCGGTCCCAATGCCAACGCTGCGATTATCGAAGCAAGCAAGGTTTTTTCCAAAAACCTGATGAAAAAATACGGCATTCCCACCGCCAAATACGAGGTGTTTGACGATCCCGAAAAGGCGATTGCCTATGTAAAAGCCGAAAACACCACGCCCGTCGTCGTTAAGGCGGACGGTCTGGCGCTCGGCAAGGGCGTCATCATCGCGCAGACCATCGACGAGGCGGTTGCCGCGATTAAGTCCATCATGGAGGACAAGCAGTTCGGCGATTCCGGCAACAACATCGTCATTGAGGAGTTCCTCACCGGTCCCGAGGTGTCCGTTCTCGCGTTCACCGACGGCAAGTGCGTCAAGCCCATGGTCAGCTCCAAGGACCACAAGCGCGCTTATGATAACGACGAGGGACTCAACACCGGCGGTATGGGCACCATCAGCCCCAATCCGTACTACACCGACGCGCTCGCCGACGAGTGCATGAAGACTATCTTTGTGCCCACCATCGAAGCCATGAACAAAGAGGGCAGACCGTTCAAGGGTTGTCTGTACT
Source organism: uncultured Ruminococcus sp. (assembly GCA_902797525.1). Classification (GTDB taxonomy): domain Bacteria; phylum Bacillota; class Clostridia; order Oscillospirales; family Acutalibacteraceae; genus Ruminococcoides. Next base: position 5,143 of record CADBSZ010000218.1, read on the forward strand.
TCGGTTTGATGATGACGCCCAACGGTCCCAAGGTGATTGAGTACAACGCCCGTTTCGGCGATCCCGAGGCACAGGTGGTGCTGCCCAGACTGAAAACCGATTTGGTTGACATCTGCGAGGCGGTTATCAACGAAAAGCTCGGCGACCTTGACATCGAGTGGTACGACGGCGCGGCGGCTTGCGTTGTCATGGCGAGCGGCGGCTACCCCGTTTCCTACAAAAAAGGAATTGAAATGACAGGGCTCGATGAAAACGGTCAGGTGGACGGCGCGATTGTTTATCACGCAGGCACCAAGTACGAGAATGGCAAGTTCTACACCAACGGCGGCCGTGTTCTCGGCGTTACCGCCAAGGCGCCCACGCTTGACGAAGCGCTTGAAAAAGCTTACGCCGCTGTCAAAAAAATCCATTTTGACGGCGCGCACTACCGCACTGACATCGGACGCACAAAATAACAATTAACAAAAAATAGGGGAGAAGTCTTTTTACGGACTTCTCCCTTTTTGTGTTGTTTAGCTTGCGTTTTTAATCTGCAAACGCAGTCTGTCGGCTATCATAGCGATAAATTCGCTGTTGGTGGGCTTTCCTCTGTCATTGTGAATCGTGTATCCGAAGTACGAATTAAGCACGTCAATGTCGCCGCGATCCCAGGCAACCTCAATCGCGTGGCGAATGGCGCGCTCCACGCGCGACGAGGTGGTTTCATACTTCTTTGCTACCGATGGATACAGCTGCTTTGTCACCGCATTGATAATCTCGGGATGTTCCACCGACATAATAATCGAGTCGCGCAGATAGTGATAACCCTTGATGTGAGCCGGAACGCCGATTTCGTGCAGAATTTCCGTCACCTTCAATTCAATGCCGAACGCGTCAATGCTGATTGGCATGCGGAACAGCTTGTCGGTTTTCTTGTTCAAGGCAACCACATGCTCGCACAGCTGCTCCACATCATAGGGCTTGAGCATAAAGTAGCTCGCGCCGGCGTTCATAATCTCGCGCTCCAGCACCGCGCTGTGGAAGGACGAGAACACCAAAAACAACGGCTGCTTGCAGTTTTGACGTTTGATACTGCGCATAACGCCGATGGCGTCCAGCCGCGTCATAAACGACTCCATGAACACCACGTCCGGCTCCTCCTGTTTAATGCGGCTGCAAAGCTCCTCGCCGTCCTTTGAGCAGAAAGCAACAGAAATATTAAAATTTGTAAACATTTCAAGGTTTTCGTTATCAAATTCGGCTGCGTCCTCGGTAATAATCATTTTAATGCTATTGTCCATGACTCTGTCTCCCATCAATTTTTTTATTGTGAGATAATATTACCACAAAATGGCAAAGATGGCAATAGTTTCCAAATAAATTTTTTTAAAAACTTAAAATATTTTTTTGTCCAAAAAACCGAAAACTCAAAAAACCGCAATATATGGTGTTAATCCTGATAATTCGACACCATATTTTGAGCTGTTATGCCATAGCCCTCGTGGGTGCTGTTTAAAAACACATGCGTGACCGCACCCACCAATTTGCCGTTTTGCACCAGCGGACTGCCGCTCATGCCCTGCACAATTCCGCCGCATTTGTCAAGCAGCTTACCGTCTGTAACCTTTATGACAAAATTTTCATTTGATTGCTTGTCTTTGTTACAAATCTCGGTGATTTCAACCTCGTAGCAGCCCACCGTTTCGTCCTCAATGGTGGTGTACATCTGCGCTTTGCCGAGCTTGATTTCGCCGTTTTCGGCAAGCTCCAGCGTCACGCCCTTTTGCGCGTTTTCATTATTAACGGTTCCGAATACGCCGCAATTGGTGTTCTTTGTCAGCTGACCGAGACTTTCCTCTGTAAAATACCCGTTCAGGCTGCCTGCTTTGCCGGTGGTGCTTTTGGAAACGGAGCTGATGTTTGCCTTCACCACCTCGGCGCTGCCCAGCGGCATCAGCCGTGCGGTGTCGCTGTCGCATATTCCGTGTCCCAGCGCGGCAAAATAATGTTGTGCGTCGTCATAATACGTCACCGTACCGATTCCGGCGCAACTGTCGCGCACCCATGCGCCGAGCAAATAAAGTCCCGACATATTCTGTTGCGGCACAACCGTTTTCACAATTTCCTTGCCGTCGCGC
>CADBSZ010000219.1 GCA_902797525.1 uncultured Ruminococcus sp.
GATATTCTGGCGTTTGCCGCTGTCGCGCTGGTCATCGGCGGTGTCATTTTATGCAACATCTTTGTGACGGGGATGTAAGAAATCTCCTGCTGACAATTTCATATGACGGAAAATGCTTTCACGGCTGGCAAATTCAGCAAAACGCCTTTACGGTGCAGGAGGCCTTTCAAACCGCGCTGTTAAAAATTATCGGCGACGGCTTTGACATCAAGGGCTGCAGCCGCACCGACAGCGGCGTTCACGCCAACATGTACTGCGTCAGCGTCAAAACCGCGCACCCGATTGCGCCCGAGCGCCTAAAAGCCGCGCTCAACCGCTGGCTGCCGCTTTCGGTGGCGGTGCTCGACTGCCGGGAGGTCGGCGCGGATTTTCACGCGCGCTACAGCTGTAAAAGCAAGGAATACATTTATAAAATCTGGAACAGCGAGGTGCGCAATCCGTTTTTGGACGGCTATGCGCTGCACTATCGCTACAAGCTCGACGCAGAGCTGCTCAACCGCGCGGCGCAGGCGTATGTCGGCACGCACGACTTCACTTCCTTTTGTACGCTCGACAACCGTGAGCAGGGGGATATGCGGCGCACCGTCCGGCACTTTTCCGTCACGCGCGACGGCAACATGGTTACCATGCGCGTGGAGGCCGACGGCTTTTTGTATAACATGGTGCGCATTATGGTGGGCACGCTGCTGCGGATTGCGCAGGGCAAAATTCCGCCCGACGGCATTTTGGCTATCATTGAAAAAAAGGACAGGCAGTTTGCAGGTCCCACCGCGCAGGCGTGCGGCTTGTATTTGAATCAAGTGAATTATTAAGTTAGGGTAAATCAGGTTCTGTTAGTGGACAGGTGAAAAGATGTTTAACAAATTAAAAGGGCGGTACGCCGAGCGCAAAACCAACAAAGAGCGCACCGTTATCAGCTATGAGGATATGCCGCTCGACGATTACGAGCAGGAAAAAACCGAAATATCCCCCAAGGCAGTCAAAAAAATTATATTGGGCGTTGTCATCGCGCTGGTGCTGGGACTGATTGTGTTCGCCTTTGCCAACCGCGACAAGCTCACGTGGGACAACCTCTCCGTTTGGTGGAACTACGAGGTGCTCGGGAACGCCGGCAACGGATATCCCGTCAATATTGTCGGCAGCGACGTCGAGGCAGGCAATTTCAGCGTCAATCAGGGACGCGTCGCCTATGCCTCCGACACCTCCTTCATCACCCTCAACACCACGGGCCGCGAGGTAAACAACGTGCAGCTGCGTTACACCAAGCCTGTGATGAAGTCGGCGGAGAACAGGTTTCTTACCTTCGGCTTGGGCGAATCCGGCTATCAAATTCAAAGCTTTGACAAAAAGATATTCACCGGCACCGCCGAGGGCGGCATCTATGCCGGCGATATTGCCTCCAACGGCAAATACTGCTTTGTGATTGATGGCAACGGCTTTTACAGCGAGCTGTTTGCCTTTGATTCAAACAACAACCGAATCTTCAAATATTCTTTTTCGGAATATTACGTCCATTCCGTCGCCATCAACAAAAACGGAACGGGCTGCGTTGCGGTGGGCGTGAGCAACAACGAGGGCGAAATTCAAACCGCCGTTTATGTGCTCGACTTTTCGCTGGACAAGCCCCTCGCAAAATATGAAATCCAGGGCGATTTCATTCTCGACAGCAGCTACATCAGCACAAGCCGCGTGGCTTTGGCAGGCGGCAACGCTTCCTATGTCGTCAAGGTGGACGAGGGCAAGCTGACCACCGTTGAATACGGCGGAAAGCCGATGAAAAACTACTGCTTCAACGAGGCGGCAGGCACCTTCTCACTCGCGCTGTCAAAAAGCGGTGACGGAAGAAGCTGCTCGCTCATAACCTATAACGACAGCGGCGAAAAAATTGCCGAGGCAAACAACAACTTCGGCGCCGACTCGCTGTCAACCTACAAGGGCACCATCGCTACGCTCGACGGCAACACGATTTACGTCTACGACAGCGCCGGCAACCTGCGCCACACCGCGTTTGCCGGAACGGGCGCCAAGCGGATTATCCTTTGCTCCGACACGGAGGCATTTGTCCTCAGCGTCAACCAGGTAAGAAAAATTGACTTAACACGAAGCGCCACCTCAGATTCGGCGAAATAAAACGACTATGATTTCTGATATTTTGATATTTCTGACAATTGTGCTGTTCTTTTTCATCGGCATCAGGCGCGGCGCGGCAAGAACCTTGCTCAACCTCGCCGCCGCGATTATCAGCAGCGTATTGTCACACTGGATTTCATCGGCAATTGCCGAGGGAATATACAATGCCTTCATTCGGCAGGCGGTGCTCAACAACCTGCAAAGCGCCATTTCTCAGCAGGGCGAGCAGTTTGCGGCGCAGCACAGCGTTCAGGCGCTGCCCGACGGCATGCGAAACTTGCTCGGCGGCTTTTCCGGGCTGTTCGGCGTCACGCCCGAGCAGCTTCAGGGCAGGCTGGTGCCGTCCACACAGCAAACGGCGCAGTTGGCGCAGACCATTGAGGAGCCGCTGCACGGGTTGTGTGTCATGCTTATTACAGTGCTGATTTCAATTGTGCTCTTTTTCATTTTCCTGCTGCTGTTCAAGCTGCTGATTCGCTTTGTGCTCGGCCTGTTTGAACTGCCTGTCATCCGCCAAATCAACAAGATTTTTGGCGCGGTGTTTGGCTTGGCAGAGGGCTTTTTGTTGGTGCTGATTGCGATTAATATTGTGCATGTGGTGTTAAGCTACGCCAATCCGGCAGTGCTCGAAAACACCACGGTAATCGGCGGCGTGTTTAAGGCGCTGACCGTTTTTAAATAAGGGTATGGTGATGAAAAATGGATAGCTGGCAGTTTAAACCGAAGGATTTGGTGACGGTGCCTAACCTGATAACCTATGTCAGGTTTTTGCTGGTGCCGCCGTTTATCTACTTTTTTCTAAAAGAGAATTATATTATGGCAGGCGTCATGATTGGCCTGTCGGGACTTTCCGACTGCTTCGACGGCTTTTTTGCCAGACGGCTCAATCAGGTGACATCGCTGGGCAAAATCCTCGATCCGATTGCGGATAAGGTGACGCTGATTGCCGTGGCGGTGTGCATGCTCATCTACATGCCGTCCATTCTGCCGATAATGCTCGTGCTGGTGGCAAAGGAGTTTTTGATGCTGCTCGGCGGCTTTGTGCTGCTGATTAAAAAAATCGCGCCGCCGCCGGCAAATGTGTTCGGCAAGGTGGCGACGCTGGTGTTCTATTTCACCATCTGCATCATCATTTTCTTAAAGGCAGTGTTCCAAATCGAAATCATGTGGCTGATTCTCATCGGTTCAATTCTCGTTGCCGTCGCCATGCTCGTCGCGCTGGTTCAGTACGCCGTGATTTTCGTGCGGCTGCTCAGGGAAAATAAGAAATAAATTTACGTATGCTTTTATCATCGTGAAGGTTCTGTGAAGAATCTTGATTTTCACGCATAAATATTTTATACTGTATTTTATACTGAAACAAAGTCAGGAAAATCAACATAGTAAGGAGAATGTTATGCTTTGCACCAGATGCGGAAAGAGACCCGCGGTTGTTTTTGTAACCAACAACAATGCAAAAGACGCGCCCACCGTCGGCTATTGCCTGAGTTGCGCCAAGGAGCTTGGCATTAAGCCCGTTGAGGACTTAATCAGCAAGATGGGCATTTCCGACGAGGATTTGGAGACCGTTCAGGATCAGATGAACACGCTGATGCAGGGCGGCGATATGTCGCAGCTGATGGAGCAGCTCGGCGCAGATAATCTTGCCGAGCAGATGGATCAGTTTGCACAGGAAAACGGCGGCAGCGAGGACGATGACTTTTCGCACGGCGCGCCTGCGTTTCCGGCATTTTTCAAAAACATGTTCGGCGGAGCCAACGCTCCCGAAGGCAATGCTGCCGACGGAAAGGCAGCCGCCAAAAAGGATAAAAAAGAGAAAAAGAGAAAACACATCAACCTCTATTGCGAGGATTTAACCCGTAAGGCGCGCGACGGCAAAATTGACAACATCATCGGCCGCGACGCCGAAATTGAGCGCGTGATTCAAATCCTGTCGCGCCGCACCAAAAACAACCCCTGCCTTATCGGCGAGCCCGGCGTCGGCAAAACTGCCATCGCCGAGGGTTTGGCGCTGCGTATTGCGCGCGGTCAGGTGCCCAAAAAGCTCAAGGGCAAGGAAATTCAGCTGCTCGACCTCACCTCTTTGGTGGCAGGAACCCAGTTCCGCGGCCAGTTTGAAAGCCGCATTAAGGGCTTGGTTTCCGAGGTCAAAGAAAGCGGCAACGTTATTTTGTTCATCGACGAGGTGCACAGTCTGGTCGGCACGGGCGACAGCGAAGGCACCATGAACGCCGCCAATATCCTCAAGCCTGCGCTTTCGCGCGGCGAGGTGCAGGTCATCGGCGCAACCACCTTCAACGAATACAGAAAATACATTGAAAAAGACTCGGCGCTCGAGCGCCGCTTCCAGCCCGTTAAGGTTGGCGAGCCGACCATTGCGCAGACGATTGAGGTCATCGCCGGCGTTAAGGGCTATTACGAACAGCACCACAACGTTGCGGTCGACGACGACATCGTGCGCAAAACCGTTGTGCTGTCCGAGCGTTACATCACCGACCGATTTTTGCCCGACAAGGCGATTGATCTGCTCGACGAAAGCTGCGCCTGCGCTTCGCTGCGCAACAAGCAGCTTGAGCACTTTGAGCAGCTGGTGGATGAGCGCGACTCGCTTTTACAGAGCAAGGACGACATTTCCAACATGGACGAGGTGGACTATAAGGCGCTTGCCGAGGTCAACACCGCCCTTGCGCGCATTGACAGCGAGCTTGACGGCATCAACCCGGACGAGCTGACCGCCAAGGTGACCGAGGAGGACATCGCCAAGGTTATCGAGCTGTGGACGGGCATTCCGGCGTCGCGTGTCCGCGAAAACGAGTTGTCCAAGCTTGCCGGTTTGGAAAGCGAAATGAAGAAAAAAATCATCGGACAGGACGAGGCGGTTGAAGCGCTGGCTTCCGCGATTAAGCGCAGCCGCTGCCAAATTTCGCCGCGCCGCCGTCCTGCGTCCTTTATCTTTGTCGGCCCCACCGGCGTGGGCAAAACCGAGCTTGTCAAGGTGCTCAGTCAGCAGCTTTTCGACACGCCCGAAACCTTAATCCGCCTCGATATGTCCGAGTTTATGGAAAAGCACTCCGTTTCGAAAATCATCGGCTCGCCGCCCGGTTATGTCGGCTATGACGAGGCAGGTCAGGTTACCGAAAAGGTGCGCCGCCGCCCGTATTCGGTGCTGCTCTTTGACGAAATTGAAAAGGCGCATCCCGACGTGCTCAACATCCTGCTCCAAATTCTCGACGAGGGCAAGGTGACCGACGCGCACGGCAGAGCCGTTAACTTTGAAAACACTGTTATCGTCATGACCTCCAACGCAGGCTCCGCAGGCAAAGACACCGCGCTCGGCTTCGGCAAAACAAGCGAGGAAGCCTCCAAGGAGAAGGTCACCAAGGCGCTGCAGGACTTTTTGCGCCCCGAGTTCCTTGCCAGAGTGGACGAGGTCATCGTGTTCAACACCCTCAGCGAGGAGAGCTTTGTCAAAATTGCGCACCTCATGCTCGGGGAGTATGTGCCTACGCTGGAGGAAAAGCACATCCGCTTCACCTTTGACGACAAGGCGTGCGAATACCTCGCAAAAAAATCCTGCAACGGCAAAAGCGGCGCGCGCGATTTGCGCAACACCATCCGCCGCGAGGTAGAGGAAAAAATCGCCGAGGCGATGATTCAGTCGCAGACCGGCAGCCTGAGTGCCATCAACGTCAGCTCCGACGGCGAGGCCATTCAACTGGAAACCGTATAATACCGCTACAGGCAGACAGCGCTTTTGCTGTCTGCCTGTGCAAAATTGAGGAATGCATATGTACGATTACGATTACACCGCGCTGCAAAACGAAACCGAGGAAACCGCGCCGAAAAATCCCGTCAAAACGCGCTGGCAAATTATCGCTGCCATCGGCGGCGTGGCGCTGCTGTTGGTCGGTTTGTGCTGGTTTATGTTTGCCGGAATCAAAATTATTTTTCCGGACTATATTTCGGGCGTGAATGTGATACAGGCAGACGGCAAGCTGATTTACACCGACGGCCACTCAATATTCTATAAAGGAAAAATAGACGGCGAATCAAAGCTGATTGTCAAGGCGGAAAACAACACCGCCCTGCTCTCAAACGGCAGAACGCTTTATTATATCAGCAACGGCGACATCTGTTCGGTGGACTTCGACGGCAAAAACCAAACAACTGTCTGTCACGACGACCATGCCGTTTCGCTGGTGCACCGCTATCACGATTTGCTTTATTTCATGACGGAGAACACCGATAAAGAAGGCTACGCGCTTTGTTCGTTTGACGTCAAAAAGGGAGAAACTGTCAAAATCGACAGCGTAGTTGCCTCTTGGCCGGCTCCGTATGTCTGTCACGATATGCTTTATTACTATATCGACGAGGAGATGTCAGACGTTTGGGCGTTTGATTTTAAATCGAAGGAAACGCACGAAATCATCAAGAATGCCAATTTGTACGGTGACGCACGCTTCGGCGAGGAACCGCTGCTGGTGACGTATGACGCGTCAACCTACTCCAACACCGCCGTTTACGAAATCAAAAACGGCAAAGCCGAGCAGCTTTGCGCGCTTCCGGAAAACAGCGTAATCACTTATCTCAGCAAAAGCAGCGACGAGCTGGTGCTTTATAATAACGACTCGCAAAAGAACCTTTTGTTTAATCTGAAAACAGGGGAGAGCCGCGAGCTTTCCGGAATGGATGGCGCCCTTCAGGCCGTCTATGACCACCGTCATCCCGAGCAGGTGTATGTGCTGTCTTGCAAGGCAGACGGAACCGGCTATTCCGTCGGTGACATCTCGCTGCTCAAGGACGGCAAATTGCAGCCGTGCACCATGGAGCCGCCGCTTGCCGATGATACGGTATTCACGGTGAAGGCGACCGTTATTGACGGATTCCTGCTCGACAATGATTACACCGCGCACAAAATCACGGTGAAAGCAGATGAATAATCTTATTCCGAACAGCCGCGCGCGGGCGATAGAGGTTTCGCTGACGCAGCGCCGCTGCTTTAAGGAAAAGCTCTTTCACCGCTTTACCAAGGCGGTGGTGGACTTTCAGCTCGTGGAGCCGAACGACAAAATCGCCGTCTGCATTTCGGGCGGCAAGGACTCCATGCTCATGGCAAAGCTCTTTCAGGAGCTGAAGCGTCACAACAAGTTTCCCTTTGAGCTGGTCTTTTTGGTAATGGACCCGGGCTACACCCCCGAAAACCGCCGCCAAATCGAGCACAACGCCGCCGTGATGGAGGTGCCGCTCACTATCTTTGAAAGCGAAATTTTCGATTCCGTCGTCAATGTCAAAAAGTCGCCGTGCTATCTTTGCGCGCGCATGCGCCGTGGTCATCTCTACAAAAAGGCGCAGGAGCTGGGCTGCAACAAAATCGCTCTCGGCCATCACTACGACGACGTCATCGAAACCAACCTCATGAGCATGCTCTGGGGCGGTCAGATTCAAACCATGATGCCCAAGCTGCACAGCACCAACTTTGAGGGAATGCAGCTCATCCGTCCGCTCTATTACATTCGCGAGGAGGATATCATCGCGTGGCGCGACTACAATCACCTGCAATTCTTGCGCTGCGCCTGCCGTTTTACCGAAGCGCTGGAAGATGAAGCAGCCGACAGGGAATCCGCCTCCAAGCGCAAGGAAACCAAGCGGTTGATTCAGCAGCTCAAAAAGACCAACCCAAGCGTAGAGGCGAATATTTTTAACAGTATGCACAACGTCGCCCTCGACGCTGTCATCGCCTACAAAACCAAGGGCGTCAAGCATCATTTTCTCGATAACTATGAATTGGATAAGTGAAAAACCTATCCAATCCTTACAACTACTCATTACGAATTACGCATGATTACCGCTCCTTCCAACATTTGTGTGTTGATTGAAAACGGAAAACGTGTTAGCATAAAACCAGCGGCAAATCCATCTGCCGCGTGCTGCAGCATTCCGATTCTGAAAGGAGTTCAGTGAATGAACCAATTGCGTAAAATTCTGTCATTCGCATTAGCCGCCGTGTTGCTGCTTTCGGCAAGCGTCACGGTCACGGGCGCGGCAACGCGCTCCGAAAGCTGCGGTAATCCGAAGGTGTATGTTGTAAACGGCTGCCAAAATTTTGACAGCTGCAAAAATATTTTTGATTATTTCAAATCAAACGGCTATGACCTGCAAAAGCTTTTGCGGCAATACGCCTCAAAAAACAATGAGTCCGCTGCGCCTGCAACACAACCGTCAACGCAGGCGCCGACAACGCCCGCCGCGCCGTCTGCACAGCCTGCCGAAAAGCCCGACGAGCCGGCAACCCAACCGGCAACGCAGCCGCAGCCTGCCGCAAGCGATGCCGAAGCCTATGAAAACGAGGTTATCCGCCTTGTCAACATCGAGCGCGCCAACTACGGACTTTCGCCGCTGGCCAAGCGTGACGACGCCACCGCCGCTGCGCGAATCCGCGCCAAGGAGATTGTGCAGGCGTTCTCACACACCCGTCCCAACGGCACATCCTGCTTCACCGTCTGCAAGGAGCTGGGCATTTCTTACCGCTCGGCAGGCGAGAACATCGCCTACGGCTACCGTACGCCGCAGCAGGTGATTGAGGGCTGGATGAATTCCGAGGGACACCGCAAAAACATTTTGTCCGCGTCCTTTACTTCTATCGGCGTGGGCTGCTACCGTCAGGGCGGCACGCTCTATTGGTCACAGCTTTTCTTAGGCTGATTTGTGCGGCTCTGCAACAACAAAGGAGGAATCCATGTTACCGAACGATCCGATGATTTTGCTCAGCTATGTCAACACCAAGCTGCGCGATGATTATCCGTCGCTTGCCGCCATGTGCGAGGATTTGCAGCTAAAGCAAGCGCAAATTGAGGACAAGCTGAAATCCATCGGCTACACCTACAACGCAGAGCTGAACAGATTTGTATGAACAGAACGGAGGAGCCGCCGCTCCTCCGTTTTTGCCGTATAAATTCAATGCTTTTAGGTATACTGTTAGGGGAAATGTCATTGTGTCGGCCGCCATTTGCTTTTGTAATAATTGCATAAAATCGTCCATGTTGTGACACATTTTTAGATAGATAACAAAAATGAAACTTTTTTAAAATTATTTGGAAAAAATCTCTTGACATTACCCCGATTTTGCGATATAATAGCTCATGCGCTGATGCGAAAGCGCGCTGAACAATCAGCACTAAAGCATGAAAACAGCGCACAAGGACCTTGAAAATTAAACAACGAAAAGAAAGAAACCCGTAATGACTTTGAGTTGAAAGAGACTCAAGAAATTACA
>CADBSZ010000220.1 GCA_902797525.1 uncultured Ruminococcus sp.
CGGATATTCTTGAAGTATCGGTTGATTATCTGCTTGGCAGAGAAAAATCTTAATCAAAAACATTTCGCCGTTTTTGCGGCACAAAATTTTTTCCTCATTTTCCCTCATCCCATCGGCTGCCCCCGGCAAGCGATAGGATGGGGGAAAAGCTTTTTTAGCAATCCGCTATTATAAAAGAACAACCCCTGACCATTATTGGTCGGGGGTTAATGCACTCTCTCATCTATTATTATATCACGATCATTTTCAAAGTGCAATAGGTTTTACAAAAATAAAAATAATAATATTTTTATAAAAACTATTGACATGTTAATAAAATATGGTATAATATAGACAAAGAAAAGACAAGGAGGTTTTTAATATGAAAGTTAAAATTTACAGACTTAAGCATATTAAAGATTTCATCCGGAGCTTGCCACCCAATGTGGAAGCCCAAGGCTTTTGGGCAAACGGAAGCGAAACTGTTTAAGCCGGAGATCAGCTAATCATTTTATTGTTATGAAACAACTTATGTATTGATTTGGATTAAGACTTGATTCCGCCGCTGAGGAGTATTTACCTTCGTGTACACTTTCATTTGACATATTATTATTCCAACGCCTTATTCAGTGACGTGACGGGAAGCGGAAAAGCTTTTGGGAACAACGGATACTTTACAATTTAATATTCCCAAATCATATTACGGTGGTTATACCAATGAGAAGTTAACTTTTCTTTCATTCGTTTATACAATCCATTATTGAGGACAGTCCCATGAGAAGGTAATTTTTTAAACGGATATTCTAAGAATCGGAGAACGGACCAATGTAATACTTAATAATTAAACGGTTCATTTTATCAGATTGGAGCTAATTCCCATGTACACTTAAACGGACACTTTAATTTCAACAACAATGGAGTGAGTCCAAAGAACAGTTTAATTTCAAAGTAAATGAAAAAGGCCGGCGCGTTGTGCGCCGGTCTTTCTTGCGTTTATTTGTGTTTTAACGCCAAAAATTCGTATTAGAGTCCCAGAATCTCTTTGGCGGATGCAACCAGTCCTTCGCAAATTTTCAGCGCGTCGTCGCGTGTTTTGCCGACAGCAGTCACATACAGCTTGATTTTCGGCTCGGTGCCGCTGGGACGGATAATCACGCCGTTGTCGCCCTCCAAATGCAGCGAAATCACGTTCGAGGTGGGGAGGTCAAGGTCCTCGGTGCTGCCGCTTACCAAATCGGTTTCCTTTTTCAGAAGATAATCGCTGACCTTCACAACCTGATAGCCGTCAATCGCTGCGGGAATGTCGTTTCTGACGGCAGTCATCATGTCCGCCATCTTCTGCATGCCTGCGGCGCCCTCAAACTCAAACGCAAAGGTCTGGTTCAGATAATAGCCAAACTCCTCATACAAGCCGTCAATTACTTCTGCCAGCGACTTGCCCTGCTTTTTGTAATAGGCAGCCATTTCGGCAATCAGCATGGAAGCCACAACCGCGTCCTTATCTCTTACATAGGTGCCCGACAAATAGCCGTAGCTCTCCTCAAAGCCGAACAAATAGCGGTTTTCCTCGCCTTTTTTCTCAAGGTTAAGAATGACCTCGCCGATATATTTAAAGCCTGTCAGCACGTTTTTCAGCTCGCAGCCGTACTTTTCACACAGCTTGTTAATCAGCTTGGTGGTGACGATGGTTTTTACCACAACGGGATTTTCCGGCAGCTTGCCCGCCTGCTTTTTGCAGGAGAGGATATAGTTGGTCAGCATCACGCCGTCCTCGTTGCCGGTAATCAAACGGTAGCTGCCGTCATAATCGCGCACAGCGATACCCACTCTGTCCGCGTCGGGGTCGGTGGCAAGCAGCAAATCGGGTTGCACTTTTTCGCACAGTTCCAAGCCCTTTTGCAGTGCTTCCTTAATTTCGGGGTTGGGGTAGGGACAGGTGGTAAAGTTGCCGTCGGGCAGCTCCTGTTCCTTTACAACCGTAACCTCATCCACGCCGATTTTGCTGAGGATTCTTCTGACCAGCTTGTTGCCGGTACCGTTGAGCGGCGTATAAACAACCTTTAAGCCTGCGCCCCTGCACATGCCGGGATTAACCTGTTGCTCAAGCACCTTTTCCAGATAGGTGTCATATACGCTGTCGTCCACATATTCAATCATACCGCTTTTCAGCGCCTCGTCAAAGTCAGCGAGCTTTACGTCGCTGAACATGTCGAGCTTTGTAATCTCGTCATATACCGCCGTTGCCGCTGCGTCGGTCATCTGACAGCCGTCCTCGCCGTACGCTTTGTAGCCGTTGTATTTTGCGGGGTTGTGGCTGGCGGTCACCATAATACCTGCCTGACACTTAAAGTAGCGCACCAAATAGGACAGAACAGGCGTGGGCTGCAGCTCGGAGGTGATATACACCTTAATGCCGTTTGCCGCTAAAACGCGCGCCGCCTCATTCATAAACAAATCCGCCTTAATGCGGCTGTCGTGCGAAATAGCTACGGAACCCTTGCCGTATTTGGCGAGCACATAGTTTGCCAAGCCCTGCGTTGCCTGACGGACAACATAGATATTCATTCTGTTGGTGCCTGCGCCGATAACGCCGCGCAGACCTGCCGTGCCGAACTTCAGCGCCGTATAAAAGCGGTCGTAAATTTCGGCTTCGTTATCCTTAATGCTTTCGAGTTCTTCAATAAGGTCTTTATCGTCACCGGCGTTTTTGAGCCAAATCTCATAAAGCTTATTGCAATCCATGGTTAACCCCTCCATAGCAAATTTTGACAATATTTCTTGGCTGAAAGGAAAAAACAATCAACCATACATGTTTAATATACCATAAAACGGCGAAAAATACAAGTTTGATATGCCCCTATCTTTCGCGGTTTTTGATTCGGTTTTTAGACAGTTTTGATAGTTTTACCACACCGCCGCCTCGTTTTCAAAGGCATATCCGGCCGCAGTCGGCAAAGAACGGTAGCCCTTGCTGCCCAAATAGCTGTTGAGCCATGTCATATCCCATTCGGAATCGTGCGGTACATAGATATAGCGCGGTACCTTTTCGGGATTCAGCTCGTAAAATTCGCTCAGCCGCTGCAAGCTGGCGGCGTTTGTTCCCGTCAGCCATGCCGAAAACGTGCCATAGGGCATATCCGCCGCAAGATGAATCCAGGTGCGTTTGCTGAGCACCAGCAGATTAGCCTCCGGCATGCTCCAATACATCGAAACATCGGCATAAATCGTGTTGTAAGTTTCCGCGTTACTCGGATTCGTGCACAGTCCGGCGGCAGGGCCTTCCGTAATTTCGGCAGTCAACTTATCCGGCTCACCGTCCCAAAAAACATGATACGCCTTTGCGCCGATTTGCATACCGCCCTGCATCACCAGCATCACAGCGACGCCGGCAAGGCTTAAACGCTTAACCCAAACCGCGTATTCCACATTGTCGGGGCTTTCGCGCATTTCGCGAATCAGCTGTGCCAGGAAAACAAAGCTTGCCAAATTCACCGCCGCGAACGCCATGGAAATCACGTAAAAATACTGATTTGAAGGATAGAACACGCAGAAGGAATACACGATTCCGCCCACAAACACTGCGGCAAAGATTTCACGCGGCTTGTTTTTGCACAGTACATATGCGGTAATGCCGATAAACACCATCGGGAACATCACTGAGTTAAAGGTGTTTTGCGCCAAATATGGGAGCAGCAGAATGTATGAGTAAATTACTACGCCTGTCGTAACGATTAAGTAAACCGAACGGTGCAGCTGCCGCTTGCGGTCGATAATCATCACCAGCGCCATCGCGCAGTAGCTGTAAATCGCGTATTTAAAGTGCGGCTGCATGCGGAAAATCGCGTCAAAATAGCGATACACACGGCTTCCGAAGGTAAAATGACCGTGTTCGGGGTCGTTGAGCATTTTCGGCAGATTCTCCGCCAAGCCGCCAAAGCCTGTACGCGGCAGGGTAAACAGCAGGAATACTGCCGCCAGCGCAGCAACGCCGCAGGTGAAGAACAAAAAGGTTTTCGGCGCGAACATTTCGCTTTTCAGCGTAAATTTCCATTCCTTTTTGCGCAGCAGGAGGTGAATCAGCACGCAAACGCCGTACAGCACATATGCCGACGCCAGATAGGGCGAGCACAGCACCGCGCCGGCAAAGCACAGTCCGCTGAACACTACCTGCAATTTCTTGCTGTAATCGGCGGTCGCCAGCAGCACGCCTGCCAGCGCTGTCAGTCCCATTCCCATGGAGTCATAGCTCAGCGCCATGATGTCATAAGGCGTAAACAGGAAGAAGAACACGCTCGCGAAAACGCTGAGCACGCCGTATTTTTTCAGCTTGACATAAATCAGTGTGGACGCCGCGCAGTGTACGACAATATAAAACACGCGCGCCGCCAGAATGATACCGTCGGTCGAGCCGGCAATCAGCGTATACAGCCACACAAAAGGCACCAGCAGAATCGAACTCATCTGCGAGAGGTTCCATTCGTCAATAAACAGCGCGTCACCCTTGAGCAGCCGGTGGGGAATGGTCAGGTAAAACGCTTCGTCGTTTCCGCCAAAGCCGTAGCGCATTTTCCAAAAGGAAAACAGCACCGCGGCAGACAGCAGGCAGATAAACAGAATATGCTGCCATTTTACGCGATCTGTGCGTTCTTTTTGCGCGCGGATATACGCTTTGAGCTTGTCAAAAACCTTCATCAGTCCCTTTGCCGCCGAGGTCAGCGCCAGCGACGCAAGCATCGAGCACACAAAGCCCAGCGGCACGGTCAGTAGAATAAACGGAATCTTATCATAAATGGACGGAATCTGCTTGTTCAGCTCCGTATAAATCAGACTGTCAAAAATGAACGACAGCAAATATGCGCCGAACACCAAATCCGACACCTTCCACATCGCCCAACGCACTCTCGGGTGCCAGTTGCCGGTTTTTACGCGGCTGAGCAGCACGAACAGCAGCGTCGCCACGGCATACGGCTCAAAGCCGTACCAGTAAATCCAGCCGCCGGAGTTGAATTTATCGCCGTAGCTGCGGTAATAATTGAACGCCGTAAACAAAAACAGCAAAATGCCGAGCAGCGGAAGCATGGAGCGCGTTTTCAGCTTTACGCCGTATTCGCGGATATACGCGCCCGTAAAGTAATAGGCGAGGGGATAAACGCTGACATAAAACGCCGGAATCAGCTTTTGAATCGTCACATTTTCGTGTGGATTCAGCCACCACGAGGCGGTGTCAAAGCTGAAATTATTAAACAGCGAGGGCAGAATCGTCAAAAACACAAACGTCGCCACCAGCACCTGCTTTTTGCGCTTGGTTTCCAGTTTATTATATGCGAGGTTCAAAAACGGAGCCATTAAAAACAGCCCGATATACATCTCGACATACCACGAGTAGTTCGCGCCGGAAAAGTCAAAAATGCTTAAAATATACTGCTTTATGCCGAATTTTCCCGATGCGCCGATTGCCTGAAACATCGCGCCGAAATCCGCCGCATAAAACGCGCTTTTCGCCGCGGGAACATTGTGAATCGACTTAAAAAACATGCACACAACAGACGCGAGCACAAACACCACTAGCGTTTTGCGTATGCCCTTATAATAGCCTCTGCTCAGCGTTTTGCGGCTCATCAAATAACCGGTCAAAATCATAAACAGCGGCACGCACGCCGAAAACAGCGTTTTCATCCATATCATCAAAAAGAACAGCGGTCCGTGCAGCAGCGAGGGATCTCCCTGTGCAATCGCCTGCACGATTCCCTCAATGGGGCCGAGTCCCTCAACCGTGGAATGATAAAAACCGCCCGTCTTGCCGGTTGCCGGGTCAAGGCAGTACGTATGATACAAAAAATGTACCGACAACACCAGCACAAATGCAATAATGCGAATCAAATCCATGCTGCTGTTGCGTTTATTCAGCCTTTTAATATCCATGTTTCTTCTCCTCGCAAAGAGTCTGCCTTTATCATATCACAATTTTCCGTTCTTTTAATTGCATATTCGTATTATTCCTCTTTACCATAAGATAAAAACAGCGGCATGCCAAACGGCACACCGCTCAATTTATACCAATCTTCATTAAAAAGTAGACTTTCAACTTTTTATCAGAGAATAGTATTAATAATCTTCAATTGCTTTCAGCGTATTAATATCTTCTTCAAGCTGGATACTCTTGCCGCTTTGAATCAAATCGTCGCAGTAACGCGACAGCTTGTTGAAGCTTTCGGCACACGTATCCCAAACTTCCTTTTGCTCAGCCGTCAGCTCGCTGGGGCCGACGTTGTAATCGTTCTGAATAATGTTGCACAAATAGTCGGTAAACTTTTCGGCTCCGTAAATATTCATGTGCTCCACATTATAGTAGTCGTCATGAAAATTCAAGCCGATTTTGTTCCATTCGCGCTCCAAATTCAAAAAGTCGTAGCCGTAGCTGTTCACAATCTGTCCGACGGTGTTGGCGCGGCGAACGCGGTTGTAGCTATCCTTATAAACCATATGCGGCACACGCATAAACACCACGTTGTCGAGCTTTTCTTCCTTGCAGTAATCCAGCAAATCGCGCAGCGAGGCCTCCAGCTTCGCGTTGAGCGGATATGCCTTTTCTTCCGTCAGCACACTGCGGTTGAGCGCCTTAAAGGGCTGGTTGTTATACTGGGTGGTGGTGCGGAAGCCCTTTAAGTAAGAGTAGCCGCGCAGGGTTGTTTCCATGGTGGAAACCGCCCGCCTGCCGGGCTTGGGATAGTCGCTCCAAACGCTGTGGTATTTCAAAAACGGAATCAAATACTCTTCGCGGTTCTTGTTGGGAACATAACCAAACACCGCTTCGAGCTTGTTTGTGTTGAGCGGCATGTTGTCAATCAAACGCCGCAGATTGGCTTCTCTGGTTTCGCTGTAGGCGTCGCCGTATAAATAGGGGTTAATCTCAATTAATATCAGCTTCGGATTTTGTGTGCGCAGCACTTCCTTGAGCGCGGTTTTCAGTCCGTTTGCCGTAATCGCTTCGGTGGCGTAGGGATAGGAGGTGAAGCCGAATTTGTCATACGCGCGGCATGACGAAAAGCTGGTATAAACGTCGCTGGCGCCGATAACAACAACGTCAAGCGAGTTTTTGCCCTCCAGATAATAGCCGTCAAGGCGCATGCTGTTGTGATCCATGCGGCGCAGAATGAATTGCTGCAAAAAGGTGACGGAAATCATTACCGCCAGCAGCAGACAGGCGACCTTAACGGTTCGCGTAATATATAATTTTGCTTTCATATTCACACCTCGCCGTTAAAACTGCATGTACACAAAGTCCGCCGCGTTGTAGCCCGAGCCGTAAATGCCGAACACAAGTACAATCATCAAGCCGAAATACAGCAGCAAAAACCGCAAAATAAACGGCTTTTTGTCAAGCAGCGTGCGCACGTCCGTGTCGGCGTGGCGCTCCTGAATCACGCTTGCGACAAACACAATCACGGTGCCGATTAACACAACCAGATAATCGCGGTAGCGCAGTCCGAGCGTGTTGATTTCCGCAATACCGCGCGACACGCTTTGGTCGGTAAAGAATAAAGCGATGGTTTTCAGGCCTTGCTTAAACGAGGGCGCAACGTCAAACACATAGCCGACCAAAACGACCAGAAACGTTCTCACCATTTGGAACAGCACAAACAAAGGATTGGTGCGCTTGATTTTCAGCTTGTCAACCGCGCCGTCAAACAGCGGCTGCAGCAGAATGCTCAGCATAATAATCACGCCGTTCCACAAGCCGAATGCCACATACTTCCAGCTTGCGCCGTGCCAAACGCCGACCACCAAAAAGACAATCAGCGAGGCGACGCTCGTCGGCAGAACCTTTGAAACATGCGCGCCGGCGGCGGTTTTGCCAAAGCGCGTATTCTTCATCTTTTTGCTTGCGTTGAGGAACACGTTTGACATCGCGATGGGGTAGAAAAGGTAGTTTTTCAGCCAGCCGCCAAGCGAAATATGCCATCTGCGCCAGTATTCGTTGATGGATTTTGAAAAATACGGGCGCTTGAAGTTGTCAATCATGTCAATGCCGAAAATCTGCGCCACACCGCGCGAAATGTCAATGCCGCCCGAAAAGTCGGCATACAGCTGCACGGCGTACAGCAGAATCGTGAAGGTCAGGGTGGTGCCGCCGAAGGTGTTGTAGCTGTCGTAGGACGCCGTTACGGTGTTAATCGCAATAACGGCTCTGTCGGCAATGACCAGCTTTTTGAAAAAGCCCCACAAAATCAGCTCCATGCCGTGCTTCATGCGCGTAAAGTCAAAGTCGTGACCTTCAAACAGCTGATTGGCAAGCTGGTCGTATATGCTGATCGGTCCCTGCACAATCTGAGGGAAGAACGACACAAACAGCAGCAGCTTAAGCGGATTCTTTTGCGCTTCGGTTTTTTCGCGGTAAACGTCTACGATATATCCCATTGACTGGAAGGTGTAGAACGAAATACCCAGCGGCAAAAATAATTCCAGCGTCGGCGCGGAAAAATGAATACCAAAGCTGCCGAGCACGCCGTTTAAGCTTCCGGCAAAGAAGTTATAATACTTTAAAAACGCCAGAATACCGAAGTTGAGCAGAAGCGCCAGCGTCATAATCAGGCGCTTTTGAATTTTGATTTTATTTTTATAGTTTTTCTTTTGTTCTCTGTCCCATTCGCCCTTTTTGTTTTTCAAGAGTTTTTTGGAGTTCTTTGAAACGCGGTCAATCCACAGGCCAATCAAATAGGTGCTCAGCGTGGTAAACAGAATAAACGCCGCAAATTTGTAGCCTGCAACAGCATAAAAGAACATGCTTGCCGCCAGCAGCACCGTCCAGCGGTACTTTTTGACGGGGAACAGAAAATAAACAAGCATTGTCGCCAAAACAAAAAAGATGAAGTTGAGCGACGTGTAAGTGATGTTAAATATCAAAAAACCATCTCCGTAAATTAAATTGCATGGGGATAAAGAGATGATTATTCGTCCTGAAGCTGCTCAATCAGCGCCATCATTGCCTTTGCGGAGTTAAAGTTGTCGGGTACAAGGTTGTTGGGCTTGATTTCAATGTCAAACGCGTCGTTGAGCTCACCGACCAGCGCCACAATGTCAAAGGAATCGAGCACGCCGTCGGTAATCAGCGCGGTTTCGTTTTCAAAATCAACGTCAGGTCTGAGCTCCTGCAAAATTTCCATTAATTCGTCCATAATCAATTCTCCTTTTCTTAACAAAAAAATTTACCTATAGTTTTACATTCCTATACATTATATTATTATAGCGAAAAATGTCTAAAAGTCAATGAAAACACGCTCATTTGTAAAATGTGTACAGTTTCAGTGCAAAAAAACAGCCGGGAACACCGCTCTGCACAAAACGCAAGCCGGCATTCCCGGTTGAAAAATTCCGTTAAATCAATCTCTTAAGTATTCTTCCACAATATAACGCGGACGGCGTTTGGTTTCCAAATAAATTTTGCCGATATATTCGCCGATAATACCGATGGCGAGCAGCTGCAAGCCACCCAGCGCCCAAATCGAGCACAGCGTGCTTGCCCAGCCGCTGACAGCCGCGCCGACAAAAAAGCTGATAAGCGAATAAATAATCATTATCAGGCTGACCAGGAAAATCAGCAGTCCCAGCCACGTAATCATGCGAATCGGCTGAATGCTCAGCGAGGTAATGCCCTCCCAGGCGAGCGCCAGCATTTTCTTGAGCGGATATTTGCTTTCACCGGCAAGGCGCTCGGCGCGCTCATACTTGACAATCGCGGATTTGTAGCCAATCAGCGGCACCATGCCGCGAAGGAAGATGTTGGTTTCGCGGTAGAGCGAAAAGGCTTCCAGTGCGCGGCGGCTCATCAGGCGGAAATCAGCGTGGTTAAAAATGACCTTTGCGCCCATTTTGTTAAGAATTTTATAAAACGCCTCGGCGGTAAAACGCTTGAAAAAGGTGTCGGTTTCGCGCTTGGAGCGCACGCCGTACACCACGTCGCAGCCGGCTTCATACTTTTCAACCATTTCGTCAAACACGTTGATGTCGTCCTGCAAATCCGCGTCAATCGAAATCACCGCGTCCGCCTTGTCGCGCAGCGTCATCAAACCGCACAGCAGCGCGTTTTGGTGGCCGCGGTTGCGGCTGAGCTTAATGCCCTGAAAAATCGAGTTTTGATAATGCAAATCCTGAATAATGCTCCACGTTCTGTCCTTGGAGCCGTCGTCGATGAATACAATTTTGCTGTCCGAGGATATTTTGCCCTCCGACATCATATCATAATACTTGTCAAGCAGCTTTTCCGCCGAATCCCAAAGCACTTCTTCTTCGTTATAACACGGAATCGCCAAATATAATTTTGTCATAATAACACCTTTTTATTGAAGTAAATGATAATTTATCCGCAAAGCTAATTCCAACTTTGTAGGGGCGGTGCTTGCCGCCGCCCGTTTGCCGCAGTAATACTGCGGCAAATTGACAGCCGCGAGGGCTGTCACTACGCTTTAAGGGAAAAGATTGAAATATAATCAATTTACTTAAATAATAATACGGTTACAGATAAAAGTCAAGGAAATAGTCATAACAAAGAAGTAGGATTCCTTGAAAATTTTGTAATATTTTTTGAGAAATTCAAAAAATCTCTTGTAAACACCCCCTGTTTGTATTATAATTAAGGAGTATAAAACTACTATATTCCCACGGAGGTATTGATATGGAACAAAAAACAATTGCAGTATTAACCAGCGGCGGCGACGCGCCGGGTATGAACGCGGCTGTCAGAGCGGTTGTGCGCTCGGGCATTAACAGAGGAATGCGCGTTTTTGGCGTATACCGCGGCTATAACGGTCTGCTCAACGGCGACATTCAGGAAATGAATCTCCGTTCCGTGTCCGAAATCATCGGCAACGGCGGCACCATGCTTTACACCGCCAGAAGCGAGGAATTTAAAAAGAAAGAAGCCCAGGAGCGCGCGGCTGAGTTTTGCCGCAGTCAGGGAATTTCGGGCGTTGTCGTCATCGGCGGCGACGGCTCGTTCCGCGGTGCCAGAGCGCTCACCAACGCAGGCATCAACTGCATCGGCGTTCCCGGCACCATTGACAACGACATCGCCTGCTCCGAATACACCGTCGGCTTTGACACCGCCATGAATACCGCTATTCAGATGGTTGACCGTATCCGCGACACCGCGCAGTCTCACGACCGCTGCTCCATCGTTGAGGTAATGGGCAGACGCTGCGGCGACATCGCGCTGCAAACGGGTATCGCAACAGGCGCCACTGCGATTTTGGTTCCCGAGGTGGAATACAACATCGAGCGCGACGTCATCAGCAGAATCATCAATACGCAAAAAACCGGCAAAAAGCACTTCGTTATTGTTGTTGCCGAGGGCGTCGGCGGCGTAGAGGATTTGGCAAAATACATCGAGCATCGCCTCGGCATTGAGGCAAGAGCCACCGTTCTCGGTCATGTTCAGCGCGGCGGCAGCCCCACCCTGCGCGACAGAGTGGTTGCCAGCCAGATGGGCTACGAGGCGGTTTCGCTGCTTGACAGAGGCATCGGCAACCGCGTTGTGGTTATGCGCGACGGCAAAATCACCAACCTTGACATTAATGAGGCGCTGGATATGGAGCGCGTGTTCGACAAACACCTCTACAAGATTGCCATGTCCATTTCAATTTAATGTTTGTTAATCAAATGCTCGCGGGCGGACGCTGTTCGCCCGTGATTTTTCAGTTATCTACGTTTATGGGGGATTACCATGCTTTCCAAACTGAAAAAAATCTCCAAGGATTTAATATTATATTCCGTGTTGGCGTCCGATTTTGAAAGACTCGATTTCAAAAACGACGCTTTGGCAGGCGTGCGCGCCAACTATTTTAACGCCAAATGCTCGCCGCAGGTTGAAAAAACCGACGTCACCATCGAAAACCGCGTCGAAAGCCTGTCCTATTCCATGAAGCAGGGCGAACCGCTGTCGTGGAAAATCACTTTTGACAAGCGCCCTGTGCAAACGGTCAAGCGCTCGTCCGACGGCGGCTATTGCGTCATGAGCTACGGCGACAACGGAATCATCTTCAAGCGGCAGTATTTTGATAACGCTCACCTTTGGCTGCGAACCGAATACTATGACCGCGCGCTGGAAAGCCAAATGGCGGCGGTACTTTTTCCCGTAAAGGCTGACGGCTTGGTTGTGCTGCGCTATCAGCGGTTTTTGCATTCGGGCATTGAGTCGGTTGATTTGTTCCCGTCGTTACAAGCGCCCAAAAAGCGCTGCGCCGCGCTGATTTATTCCAATTCCGGCATGATTTGGTACGACAGCGCCTTTAAGCCCGAGGATATGCAGCAAGCGCAGCCCGAGCAGGGGGAAGACGGCTTCCGTTTTTCGAGGGAGGCGTTTTTGTCCGAGGGCAGCAACGATTTGCTCGACCTTGCAAACGCGCCGTACCTCACCGAGAGTGACATTCCCTCACAGACCGCACCGCCCGAGCAGCCGGAAGTGCCTGAAGCGCCGTCGGCGTATTCCGCCTATGAGCAAATCGAAAGGATTTTGTTTGAGGCGCATAAAACCAATAAAAACATCTTCGGCGAGCTGGCAAACCACGCCGACCGGGAAAAATCAGAGGAAGAACCTATCGAAGAATCTTCTGAAAAACCTGTAGAAGAACCTGCGGAAGACTTTGTAGAAGAACCTGTAGAAGAACCTGTAGAAGAACCTATCGAAGAACCTTCTGAAAAACCTTCTGAAAAACCTTCTGAAAAACCTTCTGAAAAACCTTCTGAAAAACC
>CADBSZ010000221.1 GCA_902797525.1 uncultured Ruminococcus sp.
CCCACGCTTCCTCGGTTGCAGGGTGGTTGTCGTTGGGATATTCGGGAGTCGTCCACCAAACGGTGTCCTTGCTCTTTTCGTCCATCACGATGAATTTGTCTTTCGGCGAACGGCCGGTGTAGATGCCGGTCATGACGTTCACTGCGCCAAGCTCGGTTTCCTGACCTTTTTCATAGCCCTCGAGCGCGGGATTCATCTCGTCCTCGAACAGCTGCTCATAAGAGGGATTGTAAACAATCTCTTTTACGCCGTTGATACCGTATTTGGTTAAATCAAGATTTGCCATAAGGATTCCTCTTTCTGTGATTTTTTTAACAAATATATCATACCATAGTTTGGCTTGCGTTGTCAATATTGCCGAGTTGACAAATAAACCTGCAAAAATGCAGTTTTTTCAGCAAATACTTGCAAAAGCGTTTGGACAGTTTTGAGATTTTGTTTAAACGCGGTGATTTTTGAAGTAAGCAAAAGCTAATTCCTGCATTTTCAGCATAAAGCAACCCGCTGACGGCGCGCCGGCAAAAACAGCGGCGCCGGAAGCGCAGCAGATAATTGACTATTCCGCAAAATCATGGTAAAATAGCCGTATCATCACACAAATGAGGGGTTGCTATGATGAAAAAAGCAACGGTGGTTTTACTCATGCTGGTTTGCGCGCTGACGGCGCTGTTGATGTCGGGCTGCTCGGACGACAACAATTCCGCCATCGTCGGCGAATGGGCGCCCAGCACCGTGTCAATCGGCGGCACCACCATCGCCTACAGCGAGCTGAACACCGAAAACAAGGGCTTCGGCTTTCATTTTTATGCCGACGGCAAGTGCAAAATCATCATCGGCGGCGTCACCAACGACGGCACCTACACCTTTAATGAAACCTCGGTGGACGTTCAGTACGCCGGCAAAAGCCAAAAGCTCAGCTATGAGCGCGGCATTTTGACGCTGAAGCTCAGCTATCACAACGAAACCACGTCGTATATGTTCACGAAGGTGACCGCCTGACGGCATAGCTCCGTTCGTGAAACGCAAATCAAAAAATGCCGCTGAAACAATTGAATTATCGTACCAAATATGCTATACTGTTAGAGTATAGCATATTTTATTGGAGGAACGATTATGAGTGACAAATTGGTGCGCACCAGATACGCTCCCAGTCCCACGGGCTTTATGCATGTGGGCAACCTGAGAACAGCGCTGTATGAGTATTTGGTGGCAAAGTCGCAGGGCGGCAAATTTATTTTGAGAATTGAGGACACCGACCGTGAACGCATGGTTGACGGCGCGGTTGACTTTATTTATAACACGCTCAGGCTCGCCGGGCTGCAACACGACGAAGGCCCCGACATAGGCGGCGATTTCGGCCCCTATGTGCAGTCGGAGCGAAAGGATATGTATCTTCCCTACGCCGAGCAGCTGATTGCCGAGGGCAAGGCGTACCGCTGCTTCTGCTCCAAGGAGCGGCTGGAAAAGGTGCAGAGCGAGAACATCGGCGGCGGCTATGACCGTCACTGCCGCAACCTTTCCCAAGAGGAAATTGACAAAAACCTCGCGGACGGCGTGCCCTACGTTATCCGCCAAAAAATGCCGCTTGAGGGCAGCACGACCTTTTCGGACGCGGTGTTCGGCGACATTACGGTGGAGAACAGCGAGCTGCAGGATCAGATTTTGATTAAAACCGACGGCTATCCCACCTACAACTTCGCCAACGTCATCGACGACCACACCATGGGCATTACCCATGTGGTGCGCGGCAGCGAGTATTTGAGCTCCACGCCGAAATACAACCTGCTGTATGAAGCCTTTGGCTGGGAGATTCCCACCTACATTCACCTGCCCCTGATTATGGGCAAGGACGCCGACGGCAACATCTCAAAGCTTTCAAAGCGCCACGGCGCCACGGGCTTTTATGATTTGATTGAGGACGGATATCTGCCGCAGGCGATTATCAACTACATCGCGCTGCTCGGCTGGTGCCCCAAGGACAATCAGGAAATTTTTACGCTCGCCGAGCTGGAGCAGGCGTTTGACATCGGCGGCATCAGCAAGTCGCCGGCCGTGTTTGACTATGACAAGCTGTCGTGGTTCAACGGCGAATACATTAAGGCGATGACGCCCGAAGAATTCACCGCAGCCGCCCTCCCCTATTACAAAGCAGTGTTCGGCGACAGGAAAATGCCGTGGGAAAAATTTGCGGACATTCTGCAAAAGCGCACCACGCAGCTCACGCAGATTCCCGAAATGCTCGACTTTTTCGCGGCGCTGCCCGAATATGAAAAGGATTTGTTCGTCAACAAAAAGAGCAAGACCAACCTTGAGAACGCGCCTGTTGTGCTGAAAGAAGCGTATGAGCGCCTGAAGGCGCTGCCCGTGTGGGACAACCCCTCGATTCACGATTGCCTGATTGACATGGCGCAGGAAAAAGAGCTGAAAAACGGCACCGTCATGTGGCCGGTCAGAATCGCCGCCGCAGGCAAAACCGTCACCCCCGGCGGCGCGGTGGAAATCCTCGACATTTTAGGCAGAGAGGAATCCCTGCGCAGACTGGAAATCGGGTTGGAAAAATTAAATGGATAACATCCGCCGGAACAGGAAACCGCTGCGTTTGGAAAACTACGACTATGCCGCAAACGGCATCTATTTCATTACGATTTGCACACATGGCAAAGAAAAAACGTTGTGCAGCATTCTTCGTAGGGGAGACCCTTGCGGTCTCCCGCGCACAGAGCTGTCGGAATTGGGAACGTTCGCTGAGGAAACCATACGCGAGATCGAGGTTGCCGAAGCTGTAACGGTTGACAAATACGTTATCATGCCTAACCACGTTCACCTTTTGATTATATTGTCTGCCTCCACCCCTGACAGCCGCAAGGAGATTCCCCTGTTAGGGGAAATGTTGCGAAGCGACAAAAGGGTTGCCGTTTTCGCAGAAAATGTCACTACGACATTCCCCGAATCGTCGGCAAATACAAATCACTGGTTGCTAACAAATGGCTTGCCGTATGCAAATCCCGCAACCGGCAAATGGGGAAAATCTGGCAGCGCTCCTACCACGACCATATTATCCGCAATCAACAAGACTATTTAAGCAGATGGAAATACATTGATGACAATCCCCTGAAATGGGAGTTTGACAAATATTACAGATAAAGGAACATCACTATGTCAGAAATAAACAACAATGAAGTAATGCAGGGCAATTTTATCCATGACTTTATCGTTGAGGATATTGCCGAGGGCGGAAAATACGAGGGCAAAACCGTTCACACGCGGTTTCCTCCCGAGCCGAACGGCTATTTGCACATCGGCCACGCCAAGGCGATTTGCATTGACTTCGGCACCGCCGAAAAATTCGGCGGCGTGTGCAACCTGCGCATGGACGACACCAACCCCACCAAGGAGGACGTGGAGTACGTTGACGCGATTAAAGAGGACATCAAGTGGCTCGGCTTTGACTGGGGCGACCGCTTTTATTACGCTTCGCAGTATTTTGAGCAGATGTACGGCTTTGCCGTGGAGCTGATTGAAAAGGGACTTGCCTATGTGTGCGAGCTGACGCCCGAGCAAATGCGCGAGTACCGCGGCGACACCCAAACCCCGGCGCGCAGCCCCTTCCGCGACAGACCGGTTGCGGAAAACCTTGATTTGTTCAAGCGCATGCGCGACGGCGAATTTGCCGACGGCAGCATAACCCTGCGCGCGAAAATTGACCTTGCGTCGGGCAATTTCAACATGCGCGACCCGGTTATCTACCGCATTAACCGCCTGCACCACCACCGCACGGGCGACAAGTGGTGCATTTATCCGATGTATGACTTCGCGCACCCCATTGAGGACGCGCTCGAGGGCATTACCCACAGCCTGTGCTCGCTCGAATTCGAGTCGCACCGTCCGCTGTACGACTGGGTAATCGCCAACATTTCCGCTCCTGCCAAGCCGCGGCAGATTGAGTTTGCGCGCCTCGGCATCAACAACACCGTCATGTCCAAGCGCAAGCTCCGCCAACTGGTGGAGGACGGCTACGTCAGCGGCTGGGACGATCCGCGCATGCCCACCCTTTGCGGCCTGCGCAGACGCGGCTACACGCCCAAATCCATCCGCTCGTTCATCGACCA
>CADBSZ010000222.1 GCA_902797525.1 uncultured Ruminococcus sp.
ACTACAATATTATCAACATCGACGCGCTGACCTATGCCGGCAACCTCGACAACCTCAGGGACGTCGAAAACGATCCGCGCTATACCTTTATTAAGACCGACATTCGCGACCGCGCGGCGCTCGTGGACATTTTTGAAAAATACGACATCGACACCGTTGTCAACTTTGCGGCGGAGTCGCACGTTGACCGTTCCATCACCGAGCCGGAAATCTTTTTGACCACCAACGTCATCGGCACCCAAACCCTGCTCGACGTTGCCAAGAGCTTCTGGAAGGTCGCGCCCGACGACAAGTATTCGCGCGAATACAAGGACGGCGTTAAATATTTGCAGGTTTCCACCGACGAGGTTTACGGTGCGCTCGGCAAAACAGGAATGTTCAAGGAAACCACGCCGCTTTCTCCCAACAGCCCCTATTCGGCTTCCAAGGCGAGTGCGGACATGGTGGTGCGCGCGTATCACGAAACCTTCGGCATGCCCGTCAACATCACGCGCTGCTCCAACAACTACGGTCCCTATCAGTTCCCCGAAAAGCTGATTCCGCTGATGATTAACAACTGCAAGGCGGACAAACAGCTTCCCGTTTACGGCGACGGCATGCAAATCCGCGACTGGCTGCATGTTTCCGACCACTGCAACGCGATTGACACCGTTCTGCACAAGGGCGTTGTCGGCGAGGTTTACAATATCGGCGGTAACAACGAAAAGGCGAACATTGAAATCGTCAAGCTGATTATTAAAACTCTCGGCAAGAGCGAGGATTTGATTAAGTATGTTAAGGACCGTCCCGGCCACGACAGACGCTACGCGATTGACAACACCAAAATCACCACACAGCTCGGATGGGCTCCCAAATATACCTTTGAGCAGGGTATCGCCGAAACCATCGAGTGGTATCTTGCCAACGAGGAATGGATGACCAAAATCACCTCCGGCGATTACATGAACTACTACGAGAACATGTATCAAAAAGCCTGATTGCGTGGTTCGCGGCTTAGCGTAAACATTTTGATAAACAAAAGAATCGGCGCACCGACATCAATCGGTGCGCCGATATTGTTTCATTCGTTTTTTAACGGTTCACTGACCGCTGCCTCTATTCCTCTGCCGCGTATTCCAACAAATCGCCCGGCTGGCAGTGCAGCGCTTCACAAATGGCAATCAGGGTTGAAAACCTGACGGCGCTGACATGCCCGTTTTTCAACTTTGACAAATTGACATTGGCAATTCCCACCTGCTCGGCCAGCTCGTTGAGCCCGATTTTGCGGTCTGCCATCACGCGGTCAAGGCGTACAATAATTTTTCCCATACGCTCTCCTTAAACGGTTTCGTCATACTGCTTTTGCAGCATGGTGCCGTATTTGAAAACCATGGTCAGCACAAAGATAATGACCACAAAGCCAACGGTCACCAGGTCAATGCCGCCGCCAAAGGAGAACACGCCCTCAAAAATGCCGCTCATCACGCCGTCCGCCAGCGAGGACACCGCCATGGTGGGAATCAGCGCAATTGCGAACGTGCGCATGGCTTTGACAACCGCGTCACAGAAGGGTGAATCGCACAGCATAAACTGCTTCATCAGCGCTTTCAGGAAGAACAGCGCCACCACAATCGCGGCGATTTTAATCATGCCGGTCACAATGAGCTTCAGCGCGTCCCACAGGTCGTAGTGAACCCGGTTGGTGTCGGCGTCGATGTTGAACACGCCGTTTTCGTCAAGCTTCATTTTCAGGTTTTCCTCGTCAACCTTGCCCAGTTTGATGTTGATGTCGCCTGCCTTGGCGGATATCTCACCCTTGTCAATGCCAAAGTAGTTCGCGTCTACTTTGATGTCCGCTTTGCCGGATACGTCGGCAGTAACGCTCTCCTTGGGAACCGCCGCCACAATGACGCCGCCGAGGAGCATAAAGCCCTCCGCCACGAGCAGGAGCACAATGATGATGGTGGTAATGATTTTTCCTACCTTGCCGAACACATTGATTTTACGTTTAATTGAATTGTCCATGTTAACCTCCAAAGATAAAATAATTAACGTAATACGTTAAATGCAGTATAACACGCCGATTTGCTTTTGTCAATATAATTTTAACGAAAAACGTAAAATATTTTATAAAAGAAAGAGGAGCGCCCTAAGGGGCGCCCCTAATCAACTCTTACGCTGTATTCAGAGGGTTTCCAAAAAATCAGCCGCTTCGTCCAAATAGCTGCCCTCAAACATTTCCACCTTGCCTGCGTCCACCTTGGCGGCGAGGTCGGGATCGATGGGAAGCTTGGCGAGCACGCGCGTGTTGTACTTTTCCGCGATCTCGTCCACCTTGCTGTCTCCGAACACACTGTGCCGCTTGCCGCACTCGGGGCACTCAAAGTAGCTCATGTTCTCAACAATACCCAGCACGGGAACCTTCATCATCTCCGCCATTTTCACCGCTTTTTCGACAATCATGCCGACAAGCTCCTGCGGCGACGCGACGACGATAATGCCGTCGAGCGGAATGCTTTGAAACACCGTCAGCGGAATGTCGCCCGTTCCCGGAGGCATGTCCACAAACATATAGTCAATTTCGTTCCACAGCACATCCGACCAAAACTGCTTGACGGTGCCGGTAATCATCGGCGCGCGCCAAATGACCGGGTCGGTGTCGTTTTTGAGCAGCAGATTGACGGACATCATGTCAATGCCGGTTTCGCTGCGCGCAGGCAAAATGCCCAGCTCGTTGCCGACTGCCTTTTTGGTGACGCCGAACGCCTTGGGAATCGACGGGCCGGTGATGTCTGCGTCCAAAATAGCGGTGCGCTTGCCGCGGCGGTTCTCGGTGACTGCCAGCAGCGAGGTAACCAGGCTTTTGCCGACGCCGCCCTTGCCCGAAACAACGCCGATTACGTGGTGAACGGTGCTGAATTCATTTAGCTTTTCGTGTAAATCCTGCTCGCTGCCGCAGTTGCTGCTGCATGACGAGCAATCGTGATTACAACCCATATTGCAATACCTCTTTTCATAATGTTCTAATAGTATAGCACGAAACTCAAAGGATAGCAAGGGCAAAAATGTCGTCGATGGCGATTGCGGTTTTGTCGGTGAAAATCACCTCGCGCAACACCGCGTCAACGCGCCGCACCTCACCCTCAAAATCAATCAGCGCGCCGCCCGGCTTTGCGCCGTCGGGCATAAAACAGGTCAGGGCAACGCGCGGATGGGCGGCGGTTTTGATTAATCTGTTTAGGGTGTCGTTAATTTGCCGTGCCTGCTCGGCGCTCACAACGGGACGGCTGTCGGTCAGGCGCGCGGTTTCCGCGATTTGACCGTCAAAGCCCGTCAGCGCCGCAAAGGGCGCAAACTGCGCTGCACGCTCCAAAATCGGCATGCGTGCGCGCCGCGCCGGCTGAGGATGCGGCAGGTTGATGATGTCGTTATAATTCATGGGAGTTAAAAACGGAAAATAGAAAATGATGTGTGTTCCAAAGACGTTCTGACAGCCGAAGCACACGGCCGGTTATGCACGGTGACCGCCGATTTGGCGGTTTCGCTCGATGGCGGTGGCACCTTCTTTAAAATTCATGCCCTTTAGCACGGCGTTTTTGCCGAACCGCGCGCGCAGCCCCAGAATCGTGTGCTGAATACTGCGCTCGCGCTGTTCGTGCTCATCGGAATCATCTCCGCCGGCAGGCGCGTCAAACAAGCTGAGCTGTTCGCTTTTTTGCGATACATCCAGCCCGCGCTCCGGCACCGTGTGGTTTGCCACCACATACATCCGCCGCACCAAAAGCGACGGGTTGGCAATACGGTCGAAGAGCCGCAGCACCGCGGCGGTGATTTTTTCGGTGGACGCGGTAAAACAGCCGATGTTTTCGCTGCCGTGCGCCTGCTTTGGCGTTGCCCTGCCGTAGTAGTCGAGCTTTACCTCGCCGCGATATTCCTCGCGCCGTTTGGGGTCGCTCAGGTTTTGAATGTCATAGCCGACAGTCAGCACCATCTGGTCAGTCAGCAGCCCTTTTCGCAGTACGTCCAGCGACAGCGAATCCGCCATTTCCTGCACAATCAGCCGCGCCTTGTCAAAGCTGTAAGGCTCGCTGAGCACTTGCCCCAAGCTCAGTGATTTGCTTCGGGGAGTGTACGCCTTGATTTCGCGCATGGTGCACGGCTCCCACCCCCAGGCGTGGTCAATCAGCAGCTCGGCGTTCACACCGAACAGTTGATACAGCAAATCCTCGTTGCACAGAGACATCCGCGCCACATCGCCCATGGTGAACATGCCGTAGCGCGCCAGACTGCGCGCATAGCCGCCGCCGATACGCCAAAAGTCCGTAATCGGACGGTGACTCCACAGCTGTTCGCGGTAGCTTTGCTCGTCCAGCTCGGCAATCCGAACGCCGTGTTCGTCCGGCTCCATGTGCTTTGCCACGATGTCCATCGCGATTTTGCACAAATACAAATTGGTGCCGACGCCTGCGGTGGCGGTGATGCCGGTTTCGTTTAACACGTCGTGCACCATTTTGTCGGCAAGCTCGCGCGCGGTCATTTGGTAGGTTTTTAAATACCGCGACGCGTCGATAAACACCTCGTCCACCGAATAAACATGAATGTCCTCGGGCGCGATGTATTTCAGATAAATGCCGTATATGCGCGTGCTCACGCGCATATATTCCGCCATGCGCGGCGGCGCGACAACGTAGTCGAGCTTGTGCTCGGGGCGCTTTTGCAGGTCGCTGAGAAAATAGGATTTGTCGGTAAACGGTTTGCCTTTCAGGCGGCTGCGGCGCGCGGCGTTGATTTCAGCCACGCGCTGAACCACCTCGAACAGCCGCGCGCGCCCGGGAATGCCAAAGCTTTTCAGCGAGGGCGACACGGCAAGGCAGATGGTTTTTTCGGTGCGCGATTTGTCCGCGACGACTAAATTTGCGTCAAGCGGATCCAGTCCGCGCGCCACGCATTCCACCGATGCGTAAAAGGATTTTAAATCAATAGCAATATACATAACGTAAGCTGTGCATGGGCGCTGCGTTCGGTGCGCCTTTGGAACAATTGATTTCACAAAACG
>CADBSZ010000223.1 GCA_902797525.1 uncultured Ruminococcus sp.
AGATTTACCGCTCATTTCTTACACTCCTTGTCTTTTTTGACATGATATATTGATAATTGGTACCGTTAAGTACACAATGCATATATATTGAAAACAGAAAGAAAGCAAACACAACCATAAACATCGACTGCGCTTTATTTGATACAAATGACATAATAATCAAAACGACCAAAAAAACAATCATCGCGATATCCGCAATCATTGCCCTGCGATTGCTGAAAAACCGAAACGCCCCCGGACGTCCGGACAGCTTTGCCCTTGCACCGGCGCTTTTCTTTCTGTGGCTGTTAATCATCATTATCAACACGATTCCGGCAAGCAGTCCCAGCCAAAAAAGGACGCCGACCAAAACCGCGAAAAAAACCGCTAAAGCGTTTCCCCTATAATTTCCGAACGGTGACAAAAGCCACGCAAACGCAGAAACGCCAAAGGAAACGCATGCAAATTTAAATAGTGCTTTATCTCTCTCCATATTACCCTCCTGCCGCCGCAAAGACTGCGGCGGCATTTTTGTGCAGGATAAGCGCAACTTGCGCAAAATTATGAAATCATTTCATTGGTATGAATATACATTTCATTTTTAATAATTTTAAACTCAATCTTTTTATCGGTATCCGAGAAATTATAAACATTCTCCACTGTCACATTTTGAGAAAGAACGGAGGTTTCGGGATAATAATTCTCGTCCGAAGGTGCAGGCTGCTGATGTAAAACTGCCGTTTCCTCTCCTCCTGCAGAGGGCTCATTGTAATAATTGGAGCGTTCCTCTTCCTTGGGAGGCGTGATAGCAGGCGCACGCTTGACAGATTTTTGTTTCTCGGTAAGCTTTGAGGTTTGCGTTTTTCCGTCAACTCTCAGCCTGCCGGTGCTTGCGTTTGCCGCTTCCATCTCTTTAACGGTTTTTGCCTTTGCACGTCCTGTTTTGAAATCAAAAATGCTTTTGATATCAAATACAAAAAACAGCGCAACCGAAAGCAGGAAAAAGAAGATGGCGAAAACCAGGCAAATCCAAAAGCAAGTAGATAATGCATTTGTTACCGACATGTCACACTGCTCCTTTCCTTACTGACTTACCTGTAAATTGCCGTAGCCGGTCGCTTTTGCAGTCGCCACATTTTTGAGAATACTTTCTGTCATCTCCTGCAAGCCAAGCTCGTCTCCGTCCGCACGCGCCGTGTTGACGTTATACTGGTCTGAATTGCGGATCCTGAGGGTTTTTGCTTCAACCTTATCCAGCGCCGCCGTATACTCATCAAGGGTGATGCCGTTGTCTGCCCAGTTGTCGGGATTGGAAGCCAGCTCATTTGCAACTGTTTTTAACATGTTTAAATGAACAAGCAAGTTGGTGCCGCTGAACAGATCATCATCAAGCAGCTGGTTGAGCAAATCCCAATACTGTTTATAGGAAAGCTTTACCTCTCCGGTTGTTTTATCTATTAAGCCGACGTCGTATATTTCGCTGCCGATTTTATACATAACGTCCGCCTTGCTGCGGTTCCGTTCGGTGATGGCAGGCATATTTAACGCGCGTGCATACCACGACGACGCAAGCTTCATTCCGTTTTTATTCGTTTCGGTGCCGCCCTTTCTTTCATAACTGAAGCTAAGGCTGTCCGCTAAAGGAATAATAAACTCATTTACATAATCGGACTCGTTGCGTTCCGCAAGCTTTTCGCTGTTCTGACTCTCTTGCTTTTGCAGATTGGAATATTCCTGGGTTGTGATAATTTTATCCTGAGAATACAGTTTAAACAGCTTGATATACGCCTGAATGTTATCCGGCTCCACCTTGGTGGCTTCAATATATTTTCCTTCCGCCAGCGCATACGCCTGCGGGTCAACATCTACTGCCTGCGCATAACGGTCGCCCTCGTTCATCAGAGAAGAGAAGGTCTGCGCCGTCACGGCAGAGGAAGCAATACTGAAGCCAACGGTTGCCAAGGCGGTAACCAGCATTGCAATGACAGATGCCAAAAACACTCTCCATTTAACCTTTTGACGCTTTTGGGTTTCGATATCCAAAATCTGGTAACGGTCTAGGTCATACAGCAGCTCTGCGCATGACTGATAGCGGTCGTTGGGGTTTTTCTGTGTACATTTCAGAATAATCTGCTCCAGGCCGGATGACAGCAGCGGGTTCCACTGGCGAATCGGATACATTTCATACGGAGGCATGCTAGGATTGTGGCCGGTCAGCAGGTGATACATGGTAGCGCCCAGACAATAGATATCGGTTCGGGCGTCGGTCTGTCCGTGACCGCCGTACTGTTCAGGTGCCGCATAGCCCTGCGTACCCAGGCAGGTTGTGTCCTCTACGCTGGAGGACTTAAACTCACGGGCAGTACCAAAGTCAATCAGCGACACATTGCCGTCAGGCTTAAGCATGACGTTTGACGGCTTCATATCGCGGTAGATAATCGGAGGCTGGCGGGAATGGAGATAACCCAAAACATCGCAAAGCTGCTTTGACCACTCGACTACATCTTCCTGATTCTGCGCGCCGCTTGTTTCAAGCGCATGGCTCAGCGAGTTACCCTCGATGTAGTCCATAACAATCAGGAAGGAGCCGTCGCCGTCGATAACGTCGATAATACTGGGAAGGTTGGGATGATTAAACCGCTTCAACAGCTCTGTTTCCACAATCAAATTCTGCTTAACAACTTCATAATTCTGAACGCCGTCCTTGCGCACTTCTTTGATTGCCCAAATTTTGTTAGCCTTTTCGTTAACCGCCTGATAGACAACGCTCATGCCACCCTTGCCGACGACGCGCAAGATTCTATACTTACCGTCTACCAAAGAACCTATTTCAAGCATAAAATCCTCCTCAACATGTTTTTACAAGAAGCGCTGTGATGTTATCTCTTTCCATCCGGTTTTTGTTCAGCTCCGTAAGATAAACTGCGCGGTCTTTCATCACGCGTTCGTCGGTGAGTACAGCGGGATTCAGATTGTCGTAAAACTCATTTTCCGTAATGAGATGTCTGAAGCCGTCCGAGCAGAGCATAAAGACCTGATTTTCCCCGTAGTTGCCCCAGAAGAATTCCGGCTCGATAATGTTGCTGGCGCCAATACACTGCAAAAGGACGTTTCTCTGAGGACTGGTCATCGCTTCCTCATACGTCATTCTGCCCATATCCATTTCGCGCTGAACGAAGGTTTGATCCTTTGTCAGCTGATACAGTTTGTCGGTGATGCAGTAGGCTCTTGAATCACCGACATTGATAATATAATAGTGTCCCGCCGCAAACAAAACGGCAACTAAGGTTGTGCCCATGCTCACGCCGAGGGATTTTCCGTAATTTGAAATTCTATCGTTGCAGGAATAGGCGATTTTTTCCCAAGAACTGAAAATTCTGTCCTTGGGCTTTTCGAGCGCCAAAACATAAGGAAGCTCATTTTCAAACCACTGACTGAACGCCCTGATTACGGCAGAACTGGCGACCTCACCTTTAGCAAGGCCGCCCATTCCGTCACAAACAACAGCCAGTAGAACATTTCCGATATCGGTTTCAGCTTCCATCACCAGCGCAGAATCCTGATTTGTGTTTTTTCGAATGCCGATATCCGTGTGTACTGCTGTCAAAAAGTTCATAATGTACCCTCAAATTTAGCCGATGAACTCAAATTCCTCGTCGGAGATCTTAATCTTATCTCCCTGAGAGAGAATAACCTCCTGATTCGGAGAAATCTTTGTGCCGTTAACATAGGTGCAGTTGGTTGAATTCATATCGGTGATATAGCATCTGCCCGCACGCACTCTGATTTTCGCGTGAACGCGGCTGATAGAGTTATTGTCGCTGATGCAGTAGTCAACTCTTCTTCTTTCCTTACCTATGGTGAACTCAGGCTTATTAACGGTAATCTTTTCACCGTTTCTCTTTCTGAGCAGCTGGAAGCTTGCAGCCGAACCGCCGGCGCCGAGCACTGTGGTTTCACCTGCGCCGTCATTAAGAACGCTGGTCTCTCCTGCGCCCTCGTTGGTGGGAACAGTAGGATTAGCCTGCGGGGGACGGCTGTACTGCTGCGGACCGCCGTAGTTGGGCTGACCGGGTCTGGGAACATTTCCCTGAACGCCTGTCGCATTAGGCGGTACGGGTTTTGTGCCCTGAGGACCTGTGGGAGGTGTTTTCTTCTTCTTGCTGTTGAGCACGATGATAACGATAACAACCGCGATAATAATAACGGCAAGCACCGCAATCGCGATAATGATAATGGTTTTTGTCATGTCGCCGTTATTGTCAGGCACAGGTTCGGGAGCAGTGGCTTCGGTAACAGGAGCAATGGTTGTTGCTGCTTCTGTTGCCGGCGCAATGGTGGTTGTCTCTGCGGGGCTTTCGGTAGCAGGCGTTACCGAAGCGCTGCCGTCTCTGGTGTATTCGATATCAAGGTCGTCGAGAAGTGCGGCAACCTGATCAATAGCGGCTGCAAGGAAATAATCGTCATTTGTTTTGTAGAGATTGATACCGATAACGCGACCGTTTTCATCTACCAGAGGACCGCCGGAATTACCATTGGAAATATTGGCGTTGTGGGTGATGTAATCAACGCCGTTGGTAGTTGAAATGTTGGAGATGGAGCTGCCGGTAATCGTTACCTGATCGGTGGTGTAGGTCTTGCTGTCCTGTAAATCGGCAACAGTGGACGGGAAACCGAGGGTGTAAATCTGCTGGGTGATTTTCAAATCCTTGCTGAAGCCGAGCGTTACGGTAGGACGCGCAACGGTTTCGTCCAGCTTAAGGATGGAGTAATCCGCCTTTGTGTTAATCTTTCTGAGCGTAGCATTTACGGGAACGCCGCCGTTGACAAGAATCTGATAGTTTTTGACATATTTTGTATCAAAAACATGATTCGCGCCGTAAGCTTCAGCAAGCAATGCCGCCAGCTCTTCATTAATCGAAGGATCGAAAATGTGTGCGCAGGAAATTGCCGTTGTAGAGTTAATCAGGAAGCATGTGCCGGTTGACCAAACGGTTTTGTTGCTGTTTGGTGCCTGATAGGTCATTACAACCTGCAAAATACTGTTTTTTACCTGATCTACCTTTTCGTCGGCAGTTGTCACCGCGGCTGCTTGTGTTACAGCGGAAACCAGCATACATAATGATAAAAGCAAAGCCATCATAATGCCGGCTATTTTTCGGCTGCGTTTAATTTTGGTTTTTGAACTCATGTTCATTTCCCTCCTGAAAAAATATTGTAATGCGCTTCAACCGCATTCATTACCGTAAGAATAGCAGTTTTTTCATGCCAAAACTTTCAATCCAGATAAACGACACATTTTTCAGATAAATAACACATTTTCGGGTTATAATAATAAAAGCATTGAGAATTTACCCATCTGTTTTCGCAAAGTATTTCCCTTTGCGATTGCTTGTTTCGACACATTTTTACTTTATAATTTTATCACAATTGTGGAAAAAGTCAATATTATTTGTATATTTTTGTATTAATTTGGTGAGAAATGTCGGAAAGTTGCGGGTGTATTATGAATTAGATTTCAATTTAACGTCAATTTTCTGGTCAACGGAGGAAAAATTATGCCAAGACGCGGTGAAAACATTTACAAACGAAAAGACGGTCGCTGGGAAGGAAGGTATATCAAGGAGCGGATCAATCAGCGGGCGCGGTATGGGTATGTATACGGCAAAAGCTACACGGAGGTAAGAGACAGCCTGAAAAATCTGGCTATTAGACCATCGGCAAACGCGGCGCAAACCACACCCGAATGGAAGGGGATTATAGCGGAATGGATGGAAGCAAAAATGCTGACAGTCAAGGCGTCTACGCTTTCGCGGTACCGAAATGTTCTTGCCAAGCATGTTATTCCGCTGACTGAACAAAAGGGAAACACAGAGAAGCTTTCGGACGCAGTGCAAAAATATCTGCTTCACTTGTCACAAAAAGGATACGCTCCCAAAACCGTCAGCGATATTTTGACGATTATCAAAAGCATGTACAAATTCGCTCAGGCACGGGGCTGTCAGATTGATAATAAAGTAAACACAATAACGGTAAAAGTACCGAAATCAAAAATTGCTGTTTTGACCGAAGAGGAGGAACGCAGGCTGTGCCGTTATTTGTGTGAAAGCACCGATAAATGCAGTATCGGCGTATTATTGTGTCTTTGCACCGGAATCAGAATCGGGGAATTGTGCGCGTTAAAATGGTCTGACGTAGACCTGACTAACGGCATTATTTCCATTAACCATACGCTGTTGCGCATTCAAAGCGAGAGCAAGGAAAAAGGACAAAAAACAAAAGTGATTATCTCTACTCCCAAAAGCGAGGAATCCCGCCGCGAAATACCGATTTCCAGCTATTTATTGAAGCAGCTGAAACAGGTGGAAAGAGCAGAGAATGCGTTTGTGCTGACAGGACAGGAAAACCGTTTCATCGAGCCCCGCACTATGCAGTATTATTTTAAAAGTATTTTGAAAAAATGTCATATTCCAAACTATAAATTTCATGTTTTGCGCCACACCTTTGCAACCCGGTGTGTGGAGCAGGGCGTTGAAATAAAAAGTCTCAGCGAAATTCTCGGTCATTCCGGCATAAAAATCACTTTGGATAAATATGTTCACAGCTCCATGCAATTAAAGAAGCGTGAAATCGAAAAGCTAAACATTTTAAATGTCTAATCGCCGTCATAAATTTCGTCGGCATCGCCGAAAACCGCTGTATTATACCCCATCAGCCGCAGATTTCGCAAAGGGAAATACTTTGCGATTGCTTTTATTGTGATATTTTTTGTGGACTTCTAACTATTATATACTTTTTCTCACCTCAACCGCTAACTTGAACAGCATTTCACATAGATTTTCTTCAAAGCGCGACAGAACCAGCTTAATATTTTGACTGATGATAGGTGACAGATAGCTGACGCTCCCCTTTTGAGCAAGGTAGCCGAGGTAGTATACGATAGAAGCGGTTTCGCATATTGCGTGGGTTAGTGAAGTTACCGTTCTCGTCCGGTATGAGTGGTGCATCCTCACCGAGATACACTTCCTTGCGCAATCGCTGTATCATCTCTATCGCTGTGTCGTTGAGAGGGACATCTCGTTTGCTTGTCTTACTTTTCAACTTACCAACCTTGACCTCCAGCTTTGGCACATACTCCAAGCCGTCGCGGACGTGCACTTCTTTCACGCCACGTTGTAGATGAATGACTCTATTATCCAAGTCGATGTCGCTGTTGATGACGCCACACAGTTCACCTGCTCTCAATCCTGTATTGAGCATCAGGAAATATGCCGCCGCTTGTTGATAGACAGGCTTGTTCCCGATGTATGGATAGATTTGGTGCTCGGCGGTGCATTCGTAGCGGTCATAGGTTGTGCGTTCCACTTCCGGGTATTTATACACGCGCAGCCGGTTTTTCATACTCTCTTTCAGCGGCTTGCGGGATTCATCAGAGTTAGCGACTTGCTCATTGAAGTTCTTGACGTACTCTGTCATCTTAGCTTGAAGCGTTTTCTTTTTCTTGCTCGAAAAACTCTTGCGCTGAGCGACACCAAACTCGTCCTTGTATCGTACCATGCCA
>CADBSZ010000224.1 GCA_902797525.1 uncultured Ruminococcus sp.
TTCAGCTCGGTGCCCTCGCGGTGGTGCTTGTGACCGCGCGGCGATTCGTAGCTGGTATTCGGCGCAAAAAAGCAGACGGTGTTATAACCCCAGTAATCATAGAGCTGCTGGCCCTCAAAATTGCGGTGAGCGCCCATTTCGTCAAACTCAAAAATCGGCATCAGCTCAACGGCGTTAATGCCAAGCTCCTTGAGATAGGGGATTTTTTCGCGGATACCGGCAAAGGTGCCGCGGTTTTCCACGCCCGAGCTTTCGTCCTGTGTAAAGCCGCGCACGTGCATTTCATAAATAATCAATTCTTCCAGCGGAATCGGCGTTGTCTTAAAGTTGCCCCAGTCATAGTCGTTAAACACGACGCGCGCCTTGTAAACGCACTGGTCGCGCTGCGGCTTGCCCCAGCCGCTCTGCCCGGTAACCGCCTTGGCATAGGGGTCAAGAATATACTTTGTTTTGTCAAAAATTAAGCCTTTTTTCGGGTCGTTGGGACCGTCGATGGAATAGGCATACTCGAACTTGTCAATTTCAAGTCCGAAAACAATCATGGAATAGGTGTTTCCGATTCGGTAGGAATCGGGAAACGGCAGCCGTACATAAGGGGTTCTCGCACCCGGCGCAAAAAGAAGAAGTGTGCAGGATGTCGCATAAACAGAGCTGATTGTAAAGTTTACTCCGCCGCGCACAGGCGTAGCGCCCTCCATGTCGTAATGACCGGGGCGAACCTTGTAGCCGCAGATAATGTCGGTGGGCTTTAAATCCCGTAACATAAAGTTAATCCCTCCAAGGAACTCATAATTATACAATTATATTCTACCACTTTCAACAGTTTATTTCAACCGTGAATAGTTGTTATATTGGCAAAAATATTGCGGTAAAGGGCGTTATGCATCAACCGCGAAACCGCTAAAAACGTGAGATTGTCTAAAAATTAACGGGAAATATTGTACAGATATTAATATTGATTACAAAATATATCTATGCTATAATAACAATGACTATAAACTGAAGGGGTGCACCTAAATGATTGTTAAAGATATTATTGATATTCTTGAGGGCGAAATCATCTGTGAAGGCGATTTGAACCAAGAAATAAAAACCGCCTGCGGCTCTGATATGATGAGCGACGTGCTGGCGTTCGTAAAGGACCAGTCCGTTTTGCTGACAGGTTTGGTCAATCCTCAGGTTGTGCGCACTGCCGAAATGATGGACATGGCATGCATTGTTTTCGTGCGCGGCAAGGTGCCGGATGAGTCCATTATCCGTCTGGCGGAGCAGCGCGGTATCACCCTGATAAAAACCCGTTTCAGAATGTTTACCGCCTGCGGCCTTTTGTACTCCAACGGACTGTCGGGAGGAACAAAGGTATGAGCAACGCGATTCATCTTCACTACGAGGTGTCGGGCGAGGATTTCACCCGTGCGGGTGAAGCCAGCGGCATGGTGAAAAAGCGCCTGAAATCGCTTGGCTATAACCCCGACGCCATCCGCCGCGTGGCAATCGCCATGTATGAGGCGGAAATTAACATGGTCATTCATGCCGACGGCGGCTTCTGCGACGTCGACATCTATCCCGACCGCGTCGAAATTTTGCTCTCCGACCACGGCCCCGGCATTCCCGACGTGGACAAGGCAATGCAGGAGGGCTATTCCACCGCGCCCGACAATGTGCGCAGTCTCGGCTTCGGCGCAGGCATGGGCTTGCCCAACATCAAAAAATACAGCGATGAAATGCGCATTGAAACCACCATCGGCGTGGGCACCAACCTGTATTTGACCATCAGAGTTAACCCTTAACACCCTTCAACTCGTAACGGAGTAT
Source organism: uncultured Ruminococcus sp. (assembly GCA_902797525.1). GTDB lineage: Bacteria > Bacillota > Clostridia > Oscillospirales > Acutalibacteraceae > Ruminococcoides. Next base: position 1,816 of record CADBSZ010000224.1, read on the forward strand.
TACATATGAGCAAGTATTTTCACTCGGTACAGCTCGACGCCGACCGCTGCTGCGGCTGTACCAACTGTCTGAAGCGCTGCCCGACCGAGGCAATCCGCGTGCACGACGGCAAGGCGAAAATCCTCAGCGAGCGCTGTATCGACTGCGGCGAATGTATCCGCATTTGTCCGCACCACGCCAAAAAGGCGAACAGCTCCACGCTTGAGGACATCAGGGATTTTGCCTACACCGTCGCCATTCCGGCTCCGGCGCTGTTCGGACAGTTCAATCACCTCGACAACATCGACATCGTACTCACCGGCCTCAAAAAGCTGGGCTTTGACGATGTGTTCGAGGTCAGCCGCGCCGCCGAATTAGTCAGTGAAGCGACGCGTAAAATGATTAAAGAAAGCAAACTGAAAAAACCGATTATCAGCTCTGCATGCCCCGCGGTGGTGCGCCTGATTAAAATCCGTTTTCCGGAGCTTTGCGAAAACGTCATGCCGCTGCTCGCGCCCATTGAGGTTGCGGCGCGCATCGCCAAGCGCGAGGCGACAGAGAAAACAGGACTTCCCGCGGAAAGCATCGGTGTGTTCTTCATCACGCCCTGTCCTGCCAAGGTAACGGAAATTCATTCGCCCAACTACACCGAAAAATCGGCCGTTGACGGTGCGATTGCAGTGTCGAAAATCTATCCCGAGCTGACGCACGCGATGGATCACCTCACCGAGGTGGAAGCCCTCGGCCACTCGGGACTGATGGGCATCGGCTGGGCGACCTCCGGCGGCGAAGCGGCGGCCATGCTCGGCGACAAATATCTCGCTGCCGACGGCATTGAAAACGTCATTCGCGTGCTTGAGGAGCTTGAGGACGAACATATCCGCGGCGTTGATTTTATCGAGCTGAACGCCTGCTCCGGCGGCTGTGTGGGCGGCGTGCTCAACGTCGAAAATCCCTATGTCGCGCAGGCGCGCATTCAAAATCTCCGCAAGTTTTTGCCCGTGTCGCTCAACCATTTGGAGGACGGCGATTTGGAGCGTATGCTCTGGGAAAACGAACTCAACTATGACGCGGACATTTTCCGTCTGGACAAGGATATTTCCAAGGCAATGGAAATGATGTCACAAATGGAGGACATATACGCCGGTCTGCCGCACCTCGACTGCGGCTCCTGCGGCGCGCCTACCTGCCGTGCTCTCGCCGAGGACATTGTCCGCGGCAAGGCGAAGGAAAACGACTGCATCTTTAAATTACGCGCGAAAATTCAAAATGTGTATGACCAGCTGAAGAATACGATTTAAAACACAACTTTGGTGAAAAAGATGACCGTACAAACTTTAATCGAACAACTCAATTTAAAAACCCTTGTTGAGGGCGAGCTTGACCGCGAGGTCACCGACTGCTACATCGGCGATTTGCTCAGCTGGGTAATGGGCAGAGCGCCCGGCGACTCGGCGTGGCTGACCGTCATGGGCAACATCAACTCCATCGCAGTCGCTACCCTCGCAGACGTCAGCTGCATTATTTTGGTAGAAAACGCCGCGCTTGACAGCGAAGCGAAAGCCAAGGCGGAAATGCACGACGTCACCATTCTGCAGTCCGAGGAAAACAGCTATCACCTCGCGGTCAAAATCCGCGATTTGCTGGGATGAAATACTACTACGACCTTCATATTCATTCGTGTCTGTCACCATGCGGCGATATGGATATGACGCCCAACAACCTTGTCAACATGGCAAAGCTGCTGGGGCTGGACGTCATCGCCCTGACCGACCACAACACCTCGCGCAACTGCGCGGCAGCAATGGCGGCCGGCAGGGAAATAGGCCTGCTTGTCATTCCGGGCATGGAACTTACCACCAGCGAGGATATTCACGCGGTATGTCTGTTTCCGACGCTCGAAAAGGCGCTTGCGTGGGACGATTATGTGGACAATCACCGCATTAAAATCCGCAACCGCGCCGAGATTTACGGCAGACAGGTCATGATGAACGAGCAGGACGAGGAGACAGGGGAGATAGAGCCGCTGCTGCTGCCGGCCACGGAAATCAGCATTATGAACGCCTACGCCAAGGTAAAGGAGTTCGGCGGCATTTGTTTTCCCGCTCACGTTGACCGCGACAGCCTGTCGATTCTCTCGGTTCTCGGTGAAATCGACCCCGCATGCGGCTTCAAAACAGCGGAGCTTGCGGACAAATCAAAGCTTGATTCGCTCCATCAAATGCACCCGATTCTCGACACCCTTAACATCGTCACCGATTCCGACGCTCACTATCTTGAAAACATGCGCGAGGCGGAAAACTCTTTAGAGCTTGATGAACTTAGCCCCGAAGCGGTGCTTGCCGCGCTGGACAGCGAAAAAAAGGTGTGATTTTTCGGTGGCAGACGGAAAGAACCTGCAAAATATCATTGCCAATATTCCCCAAAAGTAAGGGGAAACAAACCCTTAAATTCGGTAAAAACTCACACCAAAAGGACAAAATTTGACAATTTTCTATCGCAGGACAAAAAAAGGAAATTTTTTCTGCCGATTATTGACTTTTTATGGCGTTTTCCGACAAAAGAGGAAAAAACTTTAGTAGACTTTTTGTTTTCTTTATGTTATACTAATCGGTGAGAAATTTTAATATTATGAGCAATCATAATGTTTCTTTACTTTCGGGGGCCAAAACCGGCTGCCGGCCCGTTGCCGGCGTTCGGTTTCCCGAAATCCCGTTTTGCGTTTGCAAAGCGGCGCAGCGTTTGCTGCAACGGTATTGACAATTCTAATCAGGGAGGAAAAACTATGCAAAAAAAAATCAGCAGCATTCCGTTTTCGGGCACACCTGAGCAGGAGGCAAAACTCAAAGAGGTCATCGCGAAAAACATCGACGACCCCGGCGCGGTAATGCCCGTGCTTCAGGAGGCGCAGGAAATCTACGGATACCTGCCCATCGAGGTTCAGACAATGGTTGCAGAGGGCTTGGGCGTTCCGCTCGAGGAGGTTTACGGCGTGTCAACCTTCTATTCCCAGTTCGCTCTGTCGCCTAAGGGCAAATACAACATCTCGGTTTGCCTCGGCACCGCCTGCTATGTAAAGGGCTCGGGCGACATTCTTAACAAGCTGTCCGAAATGCTCGGCATTGAGGCGGAGGAATGCACACCCGACGGCAAGTTCTCGCTCACAGCGTGCCGCTGCATCGGCGCCTGCGGTCTTGCACCCGTACTCACCGTTAATGATGAGGTTTACGGCAGACTGACCGTTGCCGACGTGCCCGGCATTCTGGAGAAATATCAGGATGCGTGAGTTATCGCTGAATGTCATGGACGTTGCCCAGAACTCGGTTCGGGCAGAGGCGACGCTGGTTGAAATTTTGGTGGAAGAAAGCGACAAAAACGACTTTTTAACCATCACGATTCGCGACAACGGCTGCGGCATGACGCCCGAGCAGGTGCAGCAGGTCATCGACCCGTTCTTCACCACGCGCACTACCCGCAAGGTAGGACTGGGCGTTCCGCTGTTCAAAATGTCGGCGGAGCAGACCGGCGGCAGCTTTGACATTTCGTCCGAACTCGGACGCGGTACTCAAACAAAGGCAAGCTATGTAAAAAGCCACGTGGACATGACGCCGCTGGGCGACATCAACTCCACGGTATCCATTCTCATTCGCTGCAATCCCGACATCGACTTTGTGTTTACGCGCACAACCGACAACGGAAGCTTCACGCTCGACACCCGCGAGCTGCGCGAGGTTTTGGAGGGAGTCAGCCTTGACACCCCGGATGTGGTGGAATGGATTGAACAATTTTTGGAAGAACAAACTGGAAATATTTGCGGAGGTGCAGAATTATGAAATCTTTAGCCGAGTTACAGGCAATTCGTGACAGAGCCAAGGCGAATGTCGCGTTAAGAAAAGAAAACCCCAACGCCGCGCGCGTTTTGGTTGGTATGGCTACCTGCGGTATTGCCGCCGGCGCCCGTCCCGTGCTCAACGCTTTCACCGAAGAAATCGCGAAGCGCGGCCTGCAGGATGACATCGTTGTAACCCAGACCGGCTGCATTGGCATTTGCCAGTACGAGCCCGTTGTCGAGGTTGAAATTCCCGGACAGGAAAAGGTCACTTATGTTAAAATGACCCCTGAAAAGGCAGTCAGAGTTGTCAACGACCATCTTGTTAACAAAAACGTCGTATCAGAATACACAATCGGATCAATGGCGGAATAAGGAGGTCACTGAATGTATCGTTCTAATGTGCTTGTTTGCGGCGGTACCGGTTGTACATCCTCAAACAGCTTGCAGATTGCTGAAAAGCTCAAAGAAGAAATCGCCAAAAACGGCCTCGAGAAGGAAGTAAACGTTATCACCACCGGTTGCTTCGGCCTTTGCGCGCTCGGCCCGATTATGGTTGTATATCCCGAGGGCAGCTTCTATTCCATGGTTAAAATCGAGGACATCCCCGAAATCGTGGAGGAGCACCTTTTAAAGGGCAGAATCGTTACCCGTCTGCTCTATCAGGAGACCGTTGAAAAGGACACCATCAAGTCCCTCAGCAAGACCGCTTTCTATGAAAAGCAAAGACGTGTAGCGCTGCGCAACTGCGGCGTTATCGACCCCGAA
>CADBSZ010000225.1 GCA_902797525.1 uncultured Ruminococcus sp.
CCTTGCCTGCCTTTTTTGCCTCCATGGATTTTTGATACTTTTTCATCGGCTCAAGCTGAACAAATTTCGGTGTAAAAAGCAGAAAAAACAACAGCGGCGCGGCCACCAGCAAAATTCCGAGCGGATTGCTGAGCAGCTTCAGCAAAATCCAAACGCCCATAATTGCCAGTGACAAAACGGCGACAATTATAAAAATGGGGATGATGATTTTCGCGATAACCACGCGGCTTTCCTTGCCGCAGCGCTCGCACACATATTCTGCCTTTCTTCGGCTGAAAAACGCCGAAAAATAAGACATTCTCCGTCCGCAGTACGGACATCTTTGTTTGTTTCGATTCATACTTGCAACCTCTTTAAATCAATCAGATGAATTGTCTTTTGTTGAGTGTTTTTGTGGAAAGCTGGGAAATGTAAACGATGTTTTTTCCGTTTTTGCGGCACACCACAAACGAGCGCGGCAGCTCAAACGACACGTTAACCACCTCGCCGTTTTTTTGCGCGGCAGCAAGAAAATCTCTTGTTTTTTTTGATATGGTACACGCGTCGATGTCAAACATCGCCACAATGCTGTCGGTGGGAATCACCGTGTCCTGTCCCAAATGTAAATACATGGCTTTCCTCTATTCCGCAATTTTGCCCTTGCTGACATTAAAAATTTTGCCGTCGCGCAGCTGCTCCTTGTTGGACTGCTCGCAGCAGGTGATAAATACCTGACATTCCTTTAACTCGTTGAGCAAAAAATTCTGCCGTCCGCTGTCAAGCTCCGACAGCACGTCGTCGAGCAAAATGACGGGCTCCTCGCCCATGCGTTCCTTGAGCACCGCCGCCTCCGCTAATTTTAGCGAGAGCACAGCGCTGCGCTGCTGTCCCTGAGAGGCGAACGCCTTGGCACTTTTTTCGTTGATGAGTATATCTATGTCATCGCGGTGCGGTCCCGAAAGGGTGACGCCGAGATGAATGTCATTTGCGCGATTTTTCGCACATTTTTCGGCAAATATTCGTTGAATTTCCTCTAAGCTGTCCTGCGGCTGAATATCCTCGGTGGACAGATAATGTACGCTCAGCTTTTCTTTTCCCTTTGAAATGCCGTCGTGATAAAAAGCTGCTTTTTCCGCCAGCATTTGCATATATTCAAGCCGTTTTTTTATCAGCAGCGCGCCGTAACGCACAAGCTGCGCGTCCCAAACCTCCAGCGTGTCCTCCAAACGGGGCTTGCGCTGAATGTCCTTTAACAGGGTGTTGCGCTGGTTAAGCATGCGGTTGTATTTTGAGAGAATGACGGCGTTTTGCAGCTTTTCGCGGCAGATGGCGCTGTCAATAAAACGCCGCCGCTCGCCCGGTCCGCGCTTAATCAAATTGAGATGCTCGGGCGAAAACACCACGGCGCAGAATTTTTCAATCAGCGCCGAGGCGGAGCTTTTGTCAACGCCGTTGATATTCACCGTCTTTTTGTTGCTGAGAAATTTCAGCATGGCGCGCTGGTCTCTGCCCTGACCGAAAAAATTTAAATCCAGCCGCGCGTAGTCCTCGTTCCAGCGAATCACCTCGCTGTCGTGCGAGGTGCGAAACGAATGACCGCCGCAGAAAAACCACAGTGCCTCGATAATATTGGTCTTGCCCTGCGCGTTATCGCCATAAATGACGTTGACTCCCTCGCAGGGAGAAATGTCGCAATCTTCCAAATTTCGGAAATTTTTAAATCCGATTCGTTGAACCTTCAATGTTATTCTACTACTATCTTTGTATCCTCAAATTGTGCAGTGTCGCCGGGGCGCAGCTTTTTGCCGCGCATGGTGCATACCTCGCCGTTGACGGTCACTTCGCCGTTTTGAATAACGACCTTTGCCATACCGCCGGTGTAGCATACGCCGCTCAGCTTTAACAAATCCTGCAATTTGATAAATTCGCTGTCAATTTTTATCTTCTCAACCTTCATTTGCCAACCTCACGGGAACAACAATGCTCAAAAAGCTGTCGCCCTTAACAGGTTTGATAACAATCGGTGAAACCGGTCCGTTGAGCACCAGCTTTACCTCGTCGGTGTCGGTATTCTTCAGCGCCTCGAGCATGTAGCGGTTATTGAAACCGATTTCAACGCTTTCGCCGATAATCGGAACGTTGATAACGTCGTTTGCTCTGCCGACTGCCGAAGCGCAGGACAGGCGGATTTTATTATCATTGAACTTGCATCTGACAGGACTTTGAATTCTGTCGCTGTTTAAAAGCGACATTCTTTCCACCGAATCAATCATCATGCGGGTGTTGATTACCAGCTCGGTCTTTTCATTGGCGGGGATGGTGGACTTGTAGTCAAGGAAGGTGCCCTCAATCAGGCGTGAAATTACGCTGTAGGTGTTAATGCTAAAGGTAATGTGGCGCTGACCGACGATGATATTAATCTGCTCGTCGTCGTCCGTTAACAATTTCAATACTTCCATCTGCGTTTTGCCGGGAACCACAAAGGCGGTGTTGCTTTCGCTTTCCACATTCTCGCTGCGGATTGCCATGCGGAAGCCGTCGATAGCCACAATTCTGAGCACGCCGTCCGCAATTTCATAAAGCGAGCCGGTGTAAATCGGCTTTGCCGCGTTGTCGCTGACCGCATAAACCGTTTGGCGAATCATGTCGCGCAATACCTTGGCGTTAACGGAAATTGCGTCGGTTTGCTGGAAGGTGGGCAGGTCAGGATATTCCACCGAGGACATGCCGACAATTTGATAGTCAACCTTGCCGCAGGTGATGTAGGTTACCATTCTGTCGTCGGTTTCAACCGTGACGATTTCTTCGGGCAGCTTGCGCACGATGTCGAGAAATAATCTTGCACTGAGGACAATTTCTCCCTCCTGCATTACCGTTGCCTCTACGTCGGTGGTAATGCCGATTTCAAGGTTATAGCCCGATATGTTCAGATGATCACCGTATGCCTTAATCAATACGCCCTCCAGAGCAGGAATTGAAGCTTTGGCGGAAACGGCTCTTGATACATTGGAAATTGCGACCGCAAGGTCGGTACGCAAGCATGAAATTTTCACG
>CADBSZ010000226.1 GCA_902797525.1 uncultured Ruminococcus sp.
AGCGACGTTGAGGGCGTCAAATACGACGAGCTGGGCGAAATTGAGCTGCCCAACGGCGAAACACGCCGCTGTAAGGTGCTTGAGGTTGACGGCAGCAACGCGCTGGTGCAGCTGTTTGAATCCGCTGCCGGCATCAACCTGGCAGACTCCAAGGTGCGCTTTTTAGGCCGTTCGATGGAACTGCCGGTTTCTCCCGACATGCTGTCGCGCGTATTTGACGGTCTGGGCAACCCGATTGACGGCGGCCCTGCGCTGATTCCCGAAAAGCGCCTTGACGTTAACGGCACCCCGATGAACCCTGCCGCACGCAACTATCCGCAGGAGTTTATTCAAACCGGCGTTTCCGCAATTGACGGTCTGAACACGCTGGTAAGAGGTCAGAAGCTGCCGATTTTCTCGGCTTCCGGTTTGCCCCATGCACAGTTGGCGGCGCAGATTGCGCGTCAGGCAACCGTCCGTGGCAAAAACGAGCAGTTTGCCGTTGTTTTCGCCGCGATGGGTATTACCTTTGAGGAGTCCGAATACTTTGTGCAGTCCTTTAAGGAAACCGGCGCGATTGACCGTACCGTTATGTTTGTCAACCTCGCCAACGACCCCGCGATTGAGCGTATTGCCACCCCGAAAATGGCGCTGACCGCCGCGGAATATCTGGCGTTTGACTTGGGCATGCACGTGCTCGTTATCATGACCGACATCACCAACTATGCCGACGCACTGCGTGAGGTAAGCGCCGCGCGTAAGGAAGTGCCCGGCAGACGCGGCTATCCCGGTTATATGTACACCGACCTTGCAACACTTTATGAGAGAGCAGGCAGACTGCGCGGCAAGGACGGTTCAATTACCCTGATTCCGATTCTCACCATGCCCGAGGACGACAAAACGCACCCCATTCCCGACCTGACCGGCTACATTACCGAAGGTCAGATTATCCTCAGCCGTGAGCTGTACCGCAAGGGCGTTACGCCGCCGATTGACGTTTTGCCCTCGCTGTCGCGCTTAAAGGACAAGGGTATCGGTCCCGGCAGAACACGTAAGGACCACGCGGCGACTATGAACCAGCTGTTCGCGGCATACGCGCGCGGCAAGGACGCCCGTGAGCTGATGGTCATTTTGGGCGAAGCGGCGCTGACCGACATGGATAAAAAATACGCCGAATTTGCCGAAGCGTTTGAAAAAGAATACGTATCCCAGGGCTATGACACCAACCGCTCGATTGAGGAAACCCTTGACATCGGCTGGAAGCTTTTGGCGATTTTGCCGCGTTCCGAGCTGAAACGTATTAAGGACGATATGCTGGATGAGTTCTATCCCGAGTCGTGACGTCACGGAGGTAGAAAATGGCAGTAATGAATGTTAACCCCACGCGTATGCAGCTGAGCAAGCTGAAAAAACAGCTTGTTACCGCCGTGAGGGGACACAAAATGTTAAAGGATAAGCGCGACGAGCTGATGCGCCAGTTCCTTGAATTAGTGCGTGAAACGCGCGACCTGCGCGACAAGGTAGAGCGTGAGTTGGAAAACTGCAACGCACACTTTGTCAACGCCTCGGCGGTAATGAGCAAGCAAGCGCTCGACGGATCGCTGCTGTCACCAAAGCAGCAGGTGAATTTGGAAATCAGTGCCAAAAACGTAATGAGCGTTGAAATTCCGCAGTTTGAGGCCGGAAAACGCACCGCCGACAAGGGCGATATTTTCCCCTACGGCTTTGCGTTCACTTCCTTTGAACTGGACGACGCGGTGATGTCGCTCGACAAAATCCTGCCCGACATGATTAAGCTGGCACAGTATGAAAAAAGCTGTGAGCTGATGTCGGCGGAAATCGAAAAGACGCGCCGCCGCGTTAATTCCCTGGAGCATGTTATGATTCCGCGCTATCAGGAAACGATTAAGTTCATTTCCATGAAGCTGGAGGAAAACGACCGCAGCAGCCGCACCAGACTGATGAAGGTCAAGGACATGCTGCTCGACAAGGCGCACGGTTATTCCGCGCAGCAATAATTCTTATATAGAATAAAAGCTGTCTTTATCAAAAGACAGCTTTCCCTTTAGGAGAGATTCAAATGAAAAAATTACTCGCAATCCTCACTTTGGGAGCGCTCGCGCTCACCGTTGCCGCTATGCTGACGGGCTGCGGCGAAAAAGACAAAGCCGACAGCAAAGCCACCACGGCAGCCACCACGACACCGACAACCAAGCCTGCCGAAACCAAGGCGACGACTGCCGTTCAGGCACAAACATACGCCGACACCGAATCGGCGGCCGGCAACACGGTCGGCAACAACGCTGCCCCCACTGTTGCAGAAAACAATACGCCCGCGCCTGTTGCGCTCAGTGCGGAGGAACAGGCAGCGGTGAATTTTGCCGGAATAGCGGCGGAAAATGCCGTCATTTCAAACAACGGCTACACCGAAACCGAAGAAGGCAACTACCACATGTATGTAGTCACCGACAAAATCAGCGGCGAGAGCAATTACATTTATGTCAACGCCGGTACGCTGGAAGCAATGGACATCCGGGGCTTTTGGGAGCGTTTTCCGCAGTATTCACCCGGCGGCGGAAACCGGGGTGTTGAAAGCGACACAGGCGAAAATATCGGCAATCCCGAAGCCACGGCTGCGGGATAAAACAAACGCAAAACGGTGCAGTTCCGACGAACTGCACCGTTTTTTCTTTATTGGAATTATTCTGTGCTGAAAACAAACTTTCCGTCTTGGAAATCGCAGGTAACACGACTGTTTTCCGTAATATTGCCGTCGAGCATTTGCTCGCTGAGGGTGTCCTCGATTTCGCTTTGAATCGCCCTTCTCAGCGGACGCGCGCCATAGCTGTCGTCAAAGCCCTTGTCGGCAATTGCAGTGATTGCCGCGTCGGTGAAGGTGATGGAAATGTTCATCGCCTGCAGCCGCTTGGAAAGGGTTTCGAGCATTTTGCCGGCAATCTGCTTGATTTCGTCCTGCGTGAGCTTGTTGAACACAATGATGTCGTCTACACGGTTCAAAAACTCAGGACGGAACACTTTTTTCAGCTCGCCGAGAACCAGCTGTTTCACGTCCTCCTGCTTTGCCTTCGCGCTTTCCTGCGTAAAGCCGAGCGACTTTTGCTTGTCGGTAATCAGTCTTGCGCCGACGTTTGAGGTCATGATGATGACGGTGTTTTTAAAATCAACCGTTCTGCCCTGACTGTCGGTGAGCCTGCCGTCCTCAAGAATTTGCAGCAGCATATTGAACACATCGGGGTGCGCCTTTTCAATTTCATCAAAAAGGACGACCGAATACGGCTTTCTGCGCACCTTTTCGGTGAGCTGACCACCCTCGTCAAAGCCGACGTAGCCGGGCGGCGAACCGATGAGCTTTGACACGGTGTGCTTTTCCATGTACTCGGACATATCGAGTCGCAGCATGGCGTTTTCGTCACCGAACATCGCCTGTGCCAGCGCCTTGCAAAGCTCGGTTTTGCCGACGCCCGTAGGACCGAGGAAAATGAACGA
>CADBSZ010000227.1 GCA_902797525.1 uncultured Ruminococcus sp.
GTTGTCGGAGCCACGGTTGTGGGCGCTACAGTCGTCGGAGCCACAGTGGTGGGCGCTACAGTCGTCGGTGCCGTGGTGGTAGGTTGAGGAATAGCGCCTACATAGGAGCAATATTCCAGCGCAACCCAACCCTTGGTGCCGAACACGGTAGCTCGTCCCCAGTTGTAGCCGTCGCTGTAAACGACCTCGGGAATGGTGAGCTGCAAATTCTTGCTGACGGTTTTCAGCACGCTGTAGTTCAAGCCCGCGCCCGAACGAAGATTAATCACGTCGTCGGTGTGATACAAGCCGGGCTTGTAAGTCGCGGTGGGCTCAACCACTTGGGCGGAATCAATCAGATATATGTAACCCTGGAAGTTCCACCAGCTGTTGCCGCCGGGGTTGGAATCGGTTGTCTTGGCATAAGTCAAATAGAAGGTGCGTCCGCCCCACTCGGAATTGGAGAGCGTCATGTTGCCGCTGCTGTCGATTTTTTCAACCACCGCAACGTGTCCGCCGCCGCTGTAGTTCCAGCAGGCAATTGCGCCGACCTTGGGGGTTTTGCCGTATTTGTAATAGCCGTTGGACTGGTTGTAGCTATACCACTGGCCCGCGCCGTTCCAAGACAGCTTCGGCTCCTTGCCTAAAATCTCATAGGCTCTGCCGTAAGCGTAGGCGGTGCAGTTCGGAAGTCCGTAACCATACTTCTGAAATACGTTATAGCTGCTGTTGTAGTAATATTTGTTGCTGCTGTCGGGCGCCGACAGGCGCGGCGTAAAGGCAGCGGCGTTCGCCATGATGGAAAGCGAAAAAACGGTTGTAAATAAAATCGCTGTCGTTACGAAAACAGCCGAGAATTTTCTGAAAACGCTTCGTATCAAAAAAATCATCCTTTCCGAAGATTGGGTTCCTATTTTGCCGAATCATCAGTCGCAAATTGTTACGGTTGTTACGATTATGTAACCATTGTTATTGTATCACTTTTGTCAAAAAAAATCAAATTGTATTTTGCCGATTATTAATACACTATACAGGCATATTTGCTACACTATTCACAATATCTTGTAATATTTACGGTTTTTGCAGGATTTATTTTTCTCTATTCGAAAATACTCATTCGCTCTGCCTTATATTATACCACATATTTCCTCAAAAATAAAGAGTTTTTTTCATTTTTAGAAAATTAATGACATCATGCAATGCTATAATCAAAATGAATCAAATATTTGGGAGGTTTGTCCAATGAAAAAGATAATCGCCGTATTTTCGGCTGTTGTTTGCGCCGCTGCGATGATGACCGTTTTGTCGGCGTGCGGCGGAGCACAGGACGCTGCGAAAGAAACCGGTAACAAAATTGTAAGCGAGGCACAAAGCTATTTGCAAAGCGAGTTGGGCGTTGACGGCGACGTCAGCAAGCTGGCAAGCAGCGCAGGCGAATATCTGCAAAACGAGCTTGGACTGAATAACGCCGACAATCAGGTGTTGGAAGGAACCTGGGTGCCTTCACACAAAACGACCAGCGACTGGCAATGGACGTTCGACGGCAAAAACGGATGTACGCTTTCGAGCAAGCTGGAACAAGCCTCAGCAAACGGCACCTATGACATCAACGTCAGCGAAGGCAATGTGCGCATTCTGCTTGAAACCTGGGACGAGCCGATAACTTTCACCTACAAGCTGCAAAAAACACTTTCGGCGGAAACTCTGATACTCAGCTCCGAAACGCAGGGCTATTCGCTGACAAAGCAATAAATAATCGCAAAAGCAAGAGGCTGCCGCGCGTTGCGGCAGCCTCAATTTTTTGGCGGTTCAGCCCTTGCGGTACACAAGCAGCACAAACTCGATTTCGGTTTGCATATGATTCAGCATTTTCAGGCGCGCCATGCCGCCTGCCGGGGTGTGGTAATAGTATGGCGTCATTTGAAACAGCGCGTTAATATCCTCCTGCGAGGAGAGCGTGATTTCGTCCCTGACGCGCAGGGTATCGCACAGCACAAGAGAGCCTGCGTCGGGCTGCTTTTCATCGTTTTCATACGGTGTGTCATACAACGCCTGCTTCAGCCCGAACAGGTGCCGCCTTCCGGGAATTGCGGTAACGAGCACGCCTTCGTCGGACAGAATCCGCGAAAACTCCGCCGCATGAAACGGTGCGAACAGATGAAACGCCATTTTCACCGACGCGGTCTGCACGGGAATATTGGCGATATTCGCCACAAAAAAGTCGGCGCCGCAGCGGCGCTTGCCAGCGAGCCGCACCATGTTTTTTGAAATGTCAAAGCCGTAAAACGCGCGCGAACCGAAAAAGCGCTTGGTCAAATAATCGGTGTAATAGCCCTCGCCGCAGCAGATGTCGAGCACGCTGTCGCCCTCTCGGGTATATTTTTCCGCACACTCCCCTATCGCCTGCGCCAACGGCTGATAAAAGCCCTTGTTCAAAAAATCGCGGCGCGAACGCGCCATCTCCTTGTTGTCGCCCTTGTCCTCGCCGGGCTTGCCGGACAGCAGCAGATTAACATAGCCGTCCTTTGAAACATCAAAGCAGTGGCGGCTATTGCATTGAACCGTTTTGCCGTTAACAATCAAAGCCTGACGGCACACAGGGCAGCATAAAATAGGTGTAAATTGCGTCATAAAGGTCTCCTGGTTGGGATAAATAGTGAATATTGAATAGTGAATAATACAAAGCAAATATTCTGCCACGGTTGTGACAGGATTTTTCTTTGGCGCGCGGTTTTTTTGCACACACCTGCCCCGCTTGCTGCGGCGTGTTCACAGTCATTGGTTTCTGCAACGCTCTCGTTAAAAAC
>CADBSZ010000228.1 GCA_902797525.1 uncultured Ruminococcus sp.
TTGTTCTACTGCGGCGGCAGAAACATGAGCGAGGAGCACATCCGCCTCAGAGAAGAAATCGCCGAGCAAATCCGCGCCCTCAAGGGCATTAAAAAGATGGCTGAAATTTACGGCTTCGACATTTCCGAGCCTGCCAAAAACGCCAAAGAGGCGGTTCAGTGGCTTTACTTCGGCTATCTTGCCGCGATTAAAACCCAAAACGGCGCGGCGATGAGCGTGGGCAGAATTTCCACCTTCCTCGACATCTACATCAACCGCGACCTCGAGGAGGGCACCCTCACCGAAAGTCAGGCGCAGGAGCTGATCGACCACCTCGTGCTCAAATTCCGCATGGTGAAGTTTGCGCGTATTCCGTCCTACAACGAGCTGTTTTCGGGCGACCCCGTGTGGGTAACGCTGGAGATGGCAGGCATCGGCATGGACGGCAGACACATGGTCACCAAAAACGACTTCCGCTTTCTGCACACGCTCGAAAACATGGGCCCGGCGCCCGAGCCGAACCTGACGGTGCTCTGGTCGTCCAGACTGCCCGAGGCGTTTAAAAAGTACGCGGCAAAAATTTCGGTGAACACCTCCTCCATCCAGTACGAAAACGACTGCGTCATGCGTCCGGTCTGGGGCGACGACTACAGCATTTGCTGCTGCGTTTCCGCCACACAAACCGGCAAGGAGATTCAGTTCTTCGGCGCGCGCGCCAACCTCGCCAAGTGCCTCAACTACGCCCTCAACGGCGGCGTTGACCTGAAAACGCGCGAGCAGGTCGGTCCCGAAATCACGCCCGTCACCTCCGAATATCTCGACTACGACGAGGTGATGCACAAGTTCAACATCATGATGAGCTGGCTGGTGGAGCTGTATGTCAACACCCTTAACCTGATTCATTACATGCACGACAAATACTACTATGAGGCGGCCGAAATGGCGCTCATTGACACCTACACCAGACGCACCTTCGCCACCGGCATCGCGGGCTTTTCGCATGTTGTCGATTCGATTTCCGCGATTAAGTATGCCAAGGTCAAGCCCATTCGCGACGAGGACGGGCTGATTGCCGATTTTGAAATCGAGGGCGATTTTCCGCGCTACGGCAACGACGATGAACGTGCCGACGAGATAGCCATATGGCTGCTCAAGGTGTTTATGAAGAAGGTGCGCGAGCACCACACCTACCGCAACTCCGAGCCGACCACCTCGATTCTCACCATCACCTCGAACGTGGTTTACGGCAAGGCGACCGGCGCCACTCCCGACGGCAGAAAAGCCGGCGCTCCCTTTGCGCCCGGCGCAAACCCTGCCTACGGCGCTGAGAAAAACGGCCTGCTTGCTTCCCTCAACTCCGTGGCAAAGCTGCCCTATGAGTATGCGCTCGACGGCATTTCCAACACCCAGACCATCAGCCCCAACGCCCTCGGTCATACCGACGCGGAGCGCGTTGACAACCTGTGGCACATTCTCGACGGCTACTTCGACCAGGGCGCGCACCACCTCAACGTCAACGTGTTCGGCATTGACAAGCTGCGCGACTGCATGGAGCACCCCGAAAAGCCCGAGTACGCCAATTTCACCATCCGCGTTTCCGGCTATGCGGTCAAGTTTATCGACCTCACGCGCGAGCAGCAGCTCGACGTTATCGCCAGAAGCGAGCACACATTTTTGTAATGAAATAACATCAGGGCGCACGTTTGCGGTGCGCCCCTGTTTTTGGAGTAAAGCCTTGAAAAACAATCCTGAATGTAAAAAACCGAACCGCTGTGAGGAATGTGACAGCAGCTGTATCAAAAATATCGCGTTTTTGCAGGGGATTCCCGCCGAAAACCAGGCGGAAATCATGCTGCGTTCGGCGCACAAGTCCTTTGAAAAGGACGAATTCATCTTCCGCGAGGGCGAGCCGGTGGATTCCGTGATGATTATCAAAAGCGGTCAGGTGAAGCTCAACACCTATGACGCCGAGGGCAGAGAAAAAATTATCGGCATCTTTTCCGACAGCGACACCATTTGGGAGGGCATGTTCGTGAAGGGCAGCCGCTATCCGTATTCCGGCGTGTGCCTGGCGCCCACCACCGTGTGCCGTATCCGCCGCAGCGACGTGGAGGAGGCGGTCAGCAATCCGCACGTGGCGCTGAAGGTCATCAGCATGCTCAGCCTCAAGCTGCACGACGCCAACGAGCGCAACATGATTCTCTCTGTCAACGAGCCGACGGCGCGCATCGCCGCGTTCTTGATTTACCGCGACAAGCGCAGCAGCGCCCCCGTCATCAAGCTGCGGCTCGACGACATCGCCGGCAGCGTCGGCCTGCGCCCCGAAACCGTCAGCCGCTACCTGCGCAAAATGGCGCGCGAGGGCTGGATTGAAAAGGTGGGGCAAAGCGGCATTCGCCTGCTCAACTTTGAGGCGCTGAACCGTATTGCAACAGAATAATTCCGAAAAAGAAAAA
>CADBSZ010000229.1 GCA_902797525.1 uncultured Ruminococcus sp.
GCAACCGCGCCGTCGGCAGTGGCGGTAACGAGCTGGCGAACCTCTTTCACACGGTTGTCGCCTGCGACGAATATGCCTGCTGTTTTGGTGCGGCAGTTTTCCGCTGCGAGCGCATAGCCCGCGCTGTCCAAATCAATCACCGAGGCGAAGTTTTGGTTTTCGGGGATTCTTCCGACCGCGACAAACAGTCCGCTCACAGCAATTGTCTGTGCGTTGCCCTGTTTGTCCTCGACCTCAATGCTTTCGAGCCGCTTGTCGGCGTTGAGCTTGGTGACAACGCTGTTATAAACGAATTTCACATTGTCGCGCTGCTTGAGCTTTTCAACGGTGCTGTCCTCGCCGCGGAAGGTGTCGCGGCGGTGAATCAGATACACGGTGCTTGCGATGTCCGCCAGATAGAGCGCGTCCTCAAGCGCGGTATTGCCGCCGCCGACAACCGCCACATTCTTGTTGCGGAAGAACGCGCCGTCACAGGTGGCGCAGTACGAAATGCCGCGTCCGACAAGCTTGTCCTCGCCGTCTATGCCGAGCTTGCGGTTTTCGCTGCCGGTAGCAATAATTACCGCTTTGGCTTCATATTCGTTCTTTGGCGTAACGACGGTTTTTACAGTGCCGTCGTCGCGGATTTCCACCGCTTTTTCAAACCGAAACTCCGCGCCGAGTTCCTTTGCCTGATTGTAAACCTTTGTGGCAAAATCAAAGCCCGAAATGTGCGCGGCAACGGGATAATTCTCGATGTCGGGGGTGTTAATTATCTGTCCGCCGTAGCTCATCGCCTCGAGCACCAGCACGCTTTTGGACGCGCGGCGCGCATAGATGGCGGCAGTCATGCCGGCAGGACCTGCGCCTATAATAATGATGTCTGTCATGCGATCACCCTAACAGCGACTCGATGACGTCCTTGGGAACCAGTCCGATGTTGCGGTTGGCCTCGGCGCCGTTTTTGAATACAATGACACAGGGAATGGACGCGATGCCGAATTCATCGGCAAGCTCGGGATTATCGTCAATGTTGATTGCGACGACCTTAACGTCGCTTCTCTCGTCCGCGATTTGCTCAAGTGAGGGACGGAGCATTCTGCACGGACCGCACCAGTCAGCATAGAAATCCGCGAGAACGGGAAGCTCGGATTTGAGCACTTCATTTTCAAAGGTTGCGTTTGTTACGTTTGTTACTGCCATGGTTTTACTCCTTTTCTACGTTCATCAAAACCTTATAAAGAATTTGATAGAGTGTGACTGCTTCTTCTTCGTTTAGATCAAGACACCTGCCGATTTTGACGGGAATATCGAGCGCCTTGTCCTTGAGCGCCTCGCCGCTTTCCGTCAGCGAAATAATTAAATTGCGCTCGTCCTGCTCAGAGCGTGTGCGCGTGATATAGCCCTTTGTTTCCAGCTTTTTGAGCAGCGGTGTGAGCGTGCTGGGGTCGAGCAGCAGCGCCTTGCCGATTTGCTTGACGTTGGAGCTGCCGTATTCCCAAAAGTACATCATCACCACATACTGGGTGTAGGTCAAATTGATCTCATCAAGAAACGGCGTGTAGCGGCGCTGAATTTCCTTGGAACAAAGATAAATCGGAAAGCAAAGCTGGTTTTTTAGTTTTAAGCTCTCGTACTTATCCATCTTACATCAGCGCGGCGATGTCGCTCTCAATTTTTTCAGGCTCAACGGTGGGGTTGTATCTGCCGACAACCTTGCCCTCGCGGTTTACCAAAAACTTGGTAAAATTCCACTTAATGTCCTCGGGCGCCTTGGTGCTCTTGCTGATTTTGGAAACCGCCTTCATCGCTGCCTTTGCCTTTAAGCCCTTAACCTCTTCCTCGGGCATTTCCTTCTTTAAGAAGGTGAACAGCGGCTCCTCGTTTTCGCCGTTAACATCGACCTTTTTCATCTGGTCAAACTGCGTTTTGTATTTCAGGGTGCAGAACTCGTGAATTTGGTCGTCGCTTTCGGGCGCCTGGTTGGCGAACTGGTTGCAGGGGAAATCGAGAATTTCAAAGCCCTGCTCATGGTACTTTTCATACAGCGCCTCCAAGCCCTTGTACTGGGGCGTGAAGCCGCAGCCCGTAGCGGTGTTGACCACTAAAACAACCTTGCCCTGAAGCTGCGCGAGGTCATAGTCCTCACCTTTTCTTGTTTTTACCTTGTAATCGTAGAATGACATATGCGTTGCCTCCTTTTCGGAATATTATTTTGTTTGCAAATTAATTTTATCATATTGATTTGCACTTGTCAATACTTTTTGCAAAAATATTTTGTATACAAATTAATTTCACAAAGAATTATGATTATAATATAAAAATCTCTTGTAAAAAATCGCCTTGTATGTTACAATTGTACCAAGCATTAGCCAAAATATTCAAACAAGTGAGGTATTTTTATGAAAGTGACAAACGACATCATTTACGTTGGCGTAAACGACCACAAAATTGATTTGTTCGAGGGTCAGTATGACGTGCCGAACGGCATGGCGTATAACTCCTATGTGATTCTTGACAAAAAAATCGCCGTTATGGACACGGTTGACCGCAACTTCAAATTCGAATGGCTGAACAACCTTGACGAGGCGCTCGGCGACAGAAAGCCCGACTATCTCGTGGTTCAGCACATGGAGCCCGACCACTCGGCAAACATTCTCAACTTCATGAATAACTATCCCGAGGCAACCATTGTTTCGAGCCAAAAGGCGTTTGTGATGATGAACAACTTTTTCGGAACCGACTTCGCCGACAGAAGAATTGTCGTCAAAGAAGGCGACGCACTGGAGCTGGGCGAACACACGCTCAACTTTGTCGGCGCGCCCATGGTGCACTGGCCCGAGGTGCTGATGACCTACGACAGCAAGGACAAAGTGCTGTTCTCTGCCGACGGCTTCGGCAAATTCGGCGCGCTTGACGTTGACGAGGACTGGGCTTGCGAGGCGAGAAGGTATTACATCGGTATCGTCGGCAAGTACGGCGCGCAGGTGCAGGCGGTTCTGAAAAAGGCGGCGAATCTCGACATTCAAATCATCTGTCCGCTGCACGGCCCCGTGCTGAGCGAAAACCTCGGCTACTACCTTGACCTCTACAACACCTGGTCGAGCTACGGTGTTGAAACCGAGGGCATTATGATTGCCTACACCTCGGTTTACGGCAACACCAAGCAGGCGGTTGAGCTGCTTGCCGACAAGCTGAAAGCAAAGGGCTGCCCCAAGGTTGTTGTCAATGATTTGGCGCGCGAGGACATGGCTGAGTGTGTTGAGGACGCGTTCCGCTACGGCAGAATCGTGCTCGCCACCACCACCTATAACGCAGAAATCTTCCCCTTTATGCGCGAGTTCATCAATCATCTGACCGAGCGCAACTTCCAGAACAAGAAAATCGCCCTGATGGAAAACGGTTCATGGGCGCCTTTGGCTGCAAAAACCATGAAAAAAATGCTCGAGGGCTGCAAGAACATTGAGTTTGTGGAGCCCACCGTCAGAATCGTATCCGCGCTCAACGACGAAAGCCGCGAGCAGATTGAAAAGCTCGCCGAGGCGCTGTGCCACGACTACATTGAGCAGGACGGCGAAACCGCGAACAAGAACGACCTTACTGCGCTGTTCAAAATCGGCTATGGTCTGTATGTTGTTACTTCCAACGACGGCAAGCAGGACAACGGTTTGATTGTCAACACCGTCACCCAGGTCACCGATTCGCCCAACCGCGTCGCGGTTTGCATTAACAAGCAAAACTATTCGCACCACACCATTAAGAACACCGGCGTGATGAACGTCAACTGCCTGTCGGTTGAGGCTCCCTTCTCGGTATTCGAGAACTTCGGCTTCCAGAGCGGTAAAAACGTTGACAAGTTCGCCAAGTGGGAAACCCTGCGTTCCGACAACGGACTGGTGTTCCTGCCGAAATATATCAACGCGTTTATGTCGCTGAAGGTGGAGGATTACATCGACCTCGGCTCGCACGGACTGTTTATCTGCTCCGTCACTGAGGCGCGCGTGATGTCCGACAAGGAGACCATGACCTACACCTACTATCAGAAGAACGTTAAGCCCAAGCCCCAAACCGAGGGCAAAAAAGGCTGGGTATGCACCGTCTGCGGCTACATTTATGAGGGCGAGGAGCTGCCCGAGGACTTCATCTGTCCGCTCTGCAAGCACGGCGTTGCCGACTTTGAACCCATTGAGTAACGTGCCGTTACGGGAAGAACGCCTGCAGCAAAACCGGCTTCTATGCCGTGCCGGTTAAACGGCATGTCAGGCATTTTTTGACAAATCATCCATGCAAAAACGGGCGCGCGTAAAAACGCGCCCTCTTTCCTATCATTTAGTATGAGGAATAAAAATGAAAAAATACATTCTCGCTCTTGACGAGGGAACCACCAGCGCGCGCAGTATCCTGTTTGACCGCGCCTGTAATGTTGTCAGCATGGCGCAGCATGAATTTCCGCAGATTTATCCGCAGCCCGGCTGGGTGGAGCATGACCCGATGGACATTTATGCCAATCAATATGCCTCGCTGACCGAGTGCATTGCCAAATGCGGCATTGCGCCCGAGGAAATCGCGGGTATCGGCATTACCAATCAGCGCGAAACCGCAGTGGTTTGGGAAAAAGCATCCGGCAAGCCCGTATATAACGCGATTGTCTGGCAGTGCCGCCGCACCGCCTCTATTTGTGAGGAAATGGAACGGCAGGGGCTTTCGGAGCAAATTGCCCAAAAAACCGGACTGAAGCTCGACGCGTATTTCAGCGCGACCAAAATCAAATGGATTCTCGACAACGTTGACGGCGCGCGTGAAAAAGCCGAGCGCGGCGAGCTGCTGTTCGGC
>CADBSZ010000230.1 GCA_902797525.1 uncultured Ruminococcus sp.
CCTGCCTCTACGGTGTGCAGGTTCTCGCCGATGGTGCCGCAATAGCCCTTCTGAGCGGTGTCATACTTGAGCAGGTTTGCGAGCATTTTGGGATCGGTAAGATCGTTGATAGCAACAACCTCGTAACCCTCTGCGCCGAACATCTGGCGGAAAGCAAGACGTCCGATACGGCCAAAGCCGTTAATAGCAACTTTTACTGACATAATAAATTCCTCCTAATTTTTAAGGTATTTTTATTATATTACATTTTTTTCATTTCTTCAATAGTTTGATAAAAAATTAACGTGTTTTTTTGAAAAAATTTCCTTGCGTTTGCCCTTTTGAGGTGAAAAAACAAAAAATCCTGCATTTTGCATATACATTATTGCTAAAAGGAATTATTTTTTCACAAAATATACACTTTAGTTATTGACAATCCCTTGTTTTTATTATAAAATTACCCTAGACTCCGTATCTATGGGGTCTGCACATGCGCCGTTTGCGGCATGCTTGCCGCCGCGCAGGTTGCTTTTTTAATCAGACTCTTTAGGGAGCCGTTATATATAGATATTTTGCGGCCTTGCGCCGCATCCAATTCCCTGTTTCGGCAGGACTTCCATTGGAAAATTCCTAAATTAAGGTAAAATATCTTATGATTTAAAATTGAATATCTTGTAACGGCACCGTAAAGGTTTTGTTTTGATGAAGCTGTTAAACGTTTGAAAAATGACAAAACAAGGAGGTGTCAGGGAGATGCAGGTTTCACTCTTAATTTTAATTGTCAGCATTATCGCTGCTGTTATCGTCGGCGGAGTGATCGGTGTGTTTATCGGTATTACCGTGCGCAAAAACACCGCGGAAAAGGAAATCGGAAGCGCTGAGGAAGAAGCAAAGCGCATTGTGTCCGACGCGATTAAAACCGCCGAGGCGAAAAAGAAGGAGCTGGTGCTTGAGGGCAAGGAAGAAGTCCACCGCTTTCGCAATGAAAGCGAAAAGGAAATTTCCGACCGCCGCAAGGAGATTCAGCGTCAGGAGCGCCGCATTCAGCAGAAGGAAGAAAACCTCGACCGCAAGCTCGACAACGTCGAGAAAAAGGAAGACAAGGCTGCAAAGAAAATTAAAGAGGCTGACGCAAAGCTTGAGGAAATTGAAACCATCAAGAAAAGTCAGTTTGAAATGCTCGAAAAAATTTCGGGCTATACAGCAGAGCAGGCAAAAAGCTATTTGCTCTCCCAATTGGAAAACGAGTTGACTCACGAAAAATCCGTAAAGATTATGGAGTATCAGGAGCAGCTTAAAGAGGAAGCCGACGAAAAGGCAAGAAACATTATTTCACTTTCCATTCAGCGACTTGCCGCAGAGCAGGTTGCCGAAGCGACCATTTCGGTAGTTCCCCTCCCCAACGACGAGATGAAGGGCAGAATCATCGGCCGCGAGGGACGCAACATCCGCGCTATCGAAACACTTACAGGCGTTGACCTGATTATTGACGACACACCCGAGGCGATTACGCTGTCCTGCTTTGAGCCGGTCAGACGTGAAATCGCGCGAATTGCGCTGGAGCGCCTGATTTCCGACGGACGTATTCACCCCGCCAGAATTGAGGAAACCATTGAAAAAGCGCGCCGCGAGGTGGAAAACACCATCAAGCGCGAGGGCGAGCGCGTTGTGCTTGAGCTGGGCATTCACAACATTCATCCCGAGCTGGTGAAGCTGCTCGGACGCTTGCGTTACCGCACCAGCTACGGTCAGAACGTACTGAATCACTCGGTTGAGGTGGCATATCTCGCAGGCACCATGGCAAGCGAGCTTGGACTTGACCCGACGCTTGCAAAACGCGCGGGACTGCTGCACGATATCGGTAAATCCATTGACCACGAGGTTGAGGGCACACACATTCAAATCGGTGTTGACCTCGCCAGAAAATATAAGGAGAGCGACGCGGTTATCCACGCGATTCACGCTCATCACGGCGACGTTGAGGCGAAAACAATCGTCGCGATTCTTGTTCAGGCAGCCGACGCGCTGTCCGCTGCAAGACCCGGCGCAAGACGCGAAAACGTCGAGAACTACATCAAACGTCTGCAAAAGCTCGAGGAGGTTGCCTCCTCCTTCAACGGCGTTGACAACTGCTATGCCATTCAGGCGGGCCGCGAAATCCGCGTAATGGTAAAGCCCGAGGTTGTTAACGACGAGCGCATGGTTCCTCTGGCAAGAGACATCTGCAAAAAGATTGAGGAAGAGCTGGAATATCCCGGACAGATTAAGGTTAACATCATCCGCGAAAGCCGCGCAGCCGAATTTGCGAAGTGACGCAGTCACTTTTATGCGCCTTTGGAACATCAGATGTTTGTTTTATCATCAAAAATAAGGAGCAGTCATGCGACTGCTCCTTTTTTACGTTTATGAGATTCTACATTCTTCGCGCAAGAGAGCGCTCCGCAGTGCATATCAGCTTGCCGACGCCGAAAATCAACAGCATTTCGGGCACGGCGCGCACCGCTACGCTGATAAAGCGCGTGCCGAGGAACACCATGTAGGGCGTTTCGTAGCCGGGGTTCATAAACACAAAGAACCAAAACGCCGCGAGGAAGGTCTCCACGGTAATCATGTTGACGCCCCAGGCGAGCACCACGCGCGAAACGGTAATTTGATTCTTATAAAGAAAAATACCGTAAATCAAGCCCGTCAGCGCGCCGCTGAGGGTAAAGCCGGGAATATATGTGCCTGTCGGTGCGATAATGAACGACAGCACATCGCCCAACGCGCCGACCAACAGCCCCGGAACAGGTCCAAACATCGCGCCGGTAACCGCAATCGGTAAAAATGAAGCGCCGAATTTGATTTGATTGCCGAACATCGGCAGGGTGGCGTTGGCAAACAGCCCCAGCACCACGCGCAGCGCCAGCAGCATGGCGATAATCGTGAGGGATTGCAGCTTTTTTAATTCGAAAAAAGAATTTTTAAGCGATTTTAAGGGTGTCATATTTCCTCCGAAATCTGCTTTTCTTCAAGACAAAAAGAAAAGGCGGGCAAACTGCCCGCCTGATACGCACTTCATCTTCAAAGAAACAGCGGGATGCGAAACCGGCATCGCGGAACATCCTTCGTTTTCGCGGCAACTCCCCGTCCGTGAAACACTTAAACGCGCCG
>CADBSZ010000231.1 GCA_902797525.1 uncultured Ruminococcus sp.
TGAGTACGGCCTGCTCGGCAACAACATTTTCCGCACAGACTTCAGCTTCGACGTTGACATCCGCCTGGGCGCAGGCGCTTTCGTCTGCGGCGAGGAGACGGCGCTGATGACCTCCATCGAAGGCAAGCGCGGCGAGCCGCGTCCCCGTCCTCCGTTCCCGGCGGTAAAGGGTCTGTATCAAAAGCCCACCATCCTCAACAACGTTGAAACCTATGCGAACATCGCACAGATTATCCTCAACGGTCCCGAGTGGTTCGCCTCCATGGGTACCGAAAAGAGCAAGGGTACCAAGGTATTCGCGCTCGGAGGCAAGATTAATCACACCGGTCTGGTAGAAATCCCGATGGGCACCACCCTGCGCGAAATCGTATTTGAAATCGGCGGCGGCATCCCCAACGGCAAAAAGTTTAAGGCAGCGCAGACAGGCGGCCCCTCCGGCGGCTGTATCCCCGAGGAGCACCTCGACGTTCCGATCGACTATGACAACCTGATCGCTATCGGCTCCATGATGGGCTCCGGCGGTCTGATTGTTATGGACGAGGACAACTGCATGGTTGACGTTGCAAAATTCTTCCTCGAATTCACCGTTGACGAAAGCTGCGGTAAATGTACTCCCTGCCGTATCGGCACCAAGCGTCTGCTTGAAATGCTCGAAAAAATCACCAAGGGACAGGGCACCATGGAAATGCTCGACGAGATGGAGGAGCTGTGCGAATTCATCAAGGCGAACTCTTTGTGCGGCCTCGGACAGACTGCTCCGAACCCTGTTCTTTCCACCCTGCGTTACTTCAGAAACGAGTACATCGCCCACATTCAGGACAGAAAATGCCCTGCCGGCGTATGTAAAGAGCTTCTGGAATACACCATCGAAAAAGACAAGTGCTTCGGTTGCGGCATGTGCGCAAGAAAGTGCCCCGTCGGCGCTATCAACGTCACCGACTACACCGCTCCCGGCAAGAAAAAGCCTGCTTACGAAATCGACCACACCAAGTGCATCAAGTGCGGCGCTTGTATGGATACCTGTAAGTTTAAGGCAATTTATAAAGGCTAAGGGAAAGGAGAAAATACTATGGAAATGTTGAATATTAAAATCAACGGCAAAGACTATCAGGTTGAGAAGAACACCACCATCCTGGAAGCCTGCCATCAATTCGGCATTAAAATCCCGACCTTATGCTTTCTGAAAGAAATCAACGAGATCGGCGCTTGCCGTATGTGCCTTTGCGAAGTAAAGGGCGCGCGCAGCCTGGTTGCAGCCTGCGTATACCCGATTGACAGAGAGGGCACCGAAATCTTTACAAACACTCCCCAGATTCAGAAATACAGAAAGATGAACCTTGAGCTTCTTCTTTCCAACCATGACAAAAAGTGTCTGTCCTGCCCCAGAAGCAACAACTGCGAACTGCAGCAGCTCTGCCTCGAGTACGGCGTGGACGAAAAGGCGTTTGAGGGCGAGGAAACCCACTACGATGAGGACACCTCCACACTGCACCTTGTTCGCAACAACAACAAATGTATCCTCTGCCGCCGCTGCGTTGCCGCTTGTAAGAACCAGTATGTTTCCGTTATCGGCGCCAACAACCGCGGTTTCGACACCCAGATTTCCTGCGCGTTTGAGCAGGATCTCAACAACGTATCCTGCGTAAGCTGCGGTCAGTGCACCGTTGTTTGTCCCACAGGCGCGTTGGTTGAGCGCGACGATACCGACAAGGTATTCGAAGCAATTGCAGACCCCACCAAGCATGTGGTTGTTCACACCGCTCCCTCCATCCGCGCCACCCTCGGCGAGTGCTTTGATATGCCTATCGGCACCAACGTTACCGGCAAGATGGTTGCGGCGCTCAAGCTGCTCGGTTTTGACAAGGTATTCGACACCAACTTCGGCGCTGACCTCACCATTATGGAAGAGGGCAACGAGTTTATCGAGCGCGTTCAAAACGGCGGCGTTCTGCCGATGATCACCTCCTGCTCACCCGGTTGGGTTAAGTTCTGCGAGCACTATTATCCCGATTTGCTTCCGCATCTTTCCTCCTGCAAGTCACCCCAGCAGATGCAGGGCGCGATGATTAAGTCCTACTACGCAGAAAAAGCAGGCATCGATCCCAAGGACATCGTGGTTGTATCCGTAATGCCCTGCGTTGCCAAGAAGTTCGAAATTAAGCGCGACGATCAGGGTCGTGACGGCATGCAGGACAACGACATCTCCATCACCACCCGTGAGCTTGCCAAGATGATTAAGAGAGCCGGCATTCAGTTCACCGCTCTCGAGGACGCTCAGTTCGATCCCATCATGGGCATCGGCACCGGCGCGGGCACCATTTTCGGCGCGACCGGCGGCGTTATGGAAGCGGCTCTGCGTACCGTAGCCGACAAGCTGACAGGCGAGGACCTCAAGCAAATCGACTACAACGAGGTTCGCGGCACCGACGGCATCAAGGAAGCTACCTACGAGGTTGCCGGCATGACCGTTAAGGTTGCAGTTGCGTCCGGTCTGAAGAACGCGGCGGTTATCCTTGACAAGATTCGCGCAGGCGAAGCTGACTATCAGTTCGTTGAAATCATGTGCTGCCCCGGCGGCTGTGTAAACGGCGGCGGCCAGCCCATCCAGCCCGGTCACGTGAGAAACTTCACCGACCTCAAGGCGCTGCGTGCAAAGGCTCTGTACGAGGACGACGTCAATCTGCCTTACAGAAAGTCTCATGACAACCCCGAAATCAAGGCGATTTATGACGAGTATCTCGGCCAGCCCGGTTCACACAAGGCTCATGAGCTGCTCCACACCACGTATGTAAAGAGAGCCAAAGGCATCTAAGCGACGTGATTTTGCCATCGGTGCGGTGTTACACACCGGCCGGAATCATAAAACAAATCAGGGAGTCCTTTTGGGACTCCCTTTTTTGACGGAAAAGCGCTGCCTAACAGCTGCGTTTACAAAACCGAATTTTCACTATCCTCAATTAGACATTTTCCGCAAAAAAACAATGCCCCGTTTGTGAAAGGTGATGAATTTTACAAATTGCAATCAAAGCCCCATAGTGTTATAATAATATTGTATTGAAATTAACAGAATCGGAGTATGATTATGGACGTAAGAGAAAACCTGAGAAACATCGCCATTATTGCCCACGTTGACCACGGCAAGACCACGCTGGTTGACCAATTGCTCCGGCAGAGCGGTATTTTCAGAGAAAACGAGGCGGTTGAGGAGCGCGTGATGGATTCCAACGATTTGGAGCGCGAGCGCGGCATTACCATTTTGTCAAAGCCCACCGCCGTCATGTATAACGACATCAAAATCAACATTGTGGACACCCCCGGACACGCGGATTTCGGCGGCGAGGTCGAGCGCATTTTACAGATGGTCGACGGCGTCGTTTTGCTTGTCGACGCGTTCGAGGGCTGTATGCCTCAAACCCGTTTCGTGCTGAAAAAGGCGCTTGGATTGGGCAAAAAGCCGCTTGTTGTCTTAAATAAAATCGACCGTCCGGGCGCGCGTCCCGAGGAAGTGGTTGACGAAGTGCTCGACCTCTTTATCGAGCTGGGAGCCGACGAGGATCAGCTTGAGTTTCCCGTCATCTACGCTTCCGCACGCGACGGCTACGCCAGCGACGACTATCATGTGCCGGGCACCAATATGAAGCCTCTGTTTGAAGCCATTGTCAACGAAATACCCGCGCCGAAGGGCGACCTTGACGGCGGTTTGCAAATTCTCATTTCCAACATCGACGCGGACAACTTCGTCGGCAGAATCGGCGTCGGCCGTGTGGAGCGCGGCAAGGTGAAAAACGGCCAGTCCGTCACCCTTTGTCACACCGACGGCACCACAAAAATTGTGCGCATCGGCAAGCTCTATCAGTTTGAGGGCCTCAAGCGTACCGAATGTGACGAAGCTGCGCTGGGCGATTTGGTGTGCATCAGCGGCATTCAGGACATTAACATCGGCGAAACCATTTGCTCCAGCGACTGCGTTGAGCCGCTGCCCTTCGTCAAAATTGACGAGCCGACCGTCACCATGAATTTCATTGTCAACAACTCTCCGTTTGCCGGCAGAGAGGGCAAATACGTCACCTCGCGCAACATCCGCGACAGACTGTTCAAGGAAACCGAAACCAACATTGCTCTCCGCGTTGAGGAAACCGACAGTGCCGACACCTTTAAGGTATCGGGCAGGGGCGAGCTGCACCTTTCCATTTTGATTGAAACCATGCGCCGCCAGAATTTTGAATTTCAGGTTTCGCGCCCCGAGGTCATCACCAAAACCATCGACGGCAAGCTTTGCGAGCCGATGGAATATCTGATAGTTGAAGTGCCCGACTCCTATGTCGGCGCAGTAATGGAAAAGCTCGGCTCGCGCAAGGCGGAGCTGATTAACATGGGCACCCGTGACGGCGGCGTAACTCACATTGAATTCCGTATTCCGGCGCGCGGCCTGATGGGCTACCGTCCCGAATTTTTGACCGACACCAACGGCAACGGCATTATGAACCACGTTTTCGACGGTTACGAGCCGTTCAAGGGTGAAATCGTCACCCGTCACCAAGGTTCGCTCATCGCCTTTGAAACCGGTGAAACCGTCACCTACGGTTTGTACGCGGCACAGGAGCGCGGCAGACTGTTCATTGGCGCGGGCGTGCCCGTTTATGAGGGCATGATTGTCGGCGCCAGCCCCAAGGCGGAGGACATCACCGTTAACGTTTGCAAAAAGAAGCACATCACCAACACCCGTGCGTCCGGCTCTGACGACGCGCTCAAGCTCACGCCGCCCACGATTATGTCGCTGGAGCAGTGCCTTGAGTTTATCGCCGACGATGAGCTGGTTGAGGTTACTCCCGAAAACATCCGTATGAGAAAACGCATTCTCTCCAAAGAGCAGCGCATGAAGCAAGCCTTCCGCAAAAAATCGTAACTATTTTTTTAATAAGGTATTTCATGAATTATGTGATTTTAGATTTAGAGTGGAACAGCGCCTACAGCAAGTCCGCGCATCGCTTTGTCAACGAAATCATCGAGTTCGGCGCGGTGAAGCTGGACGCCGGTTTCAACGAAATCGACTCCTTTTCACGCCTGATTACCCCGCGCGTGGGCAAAAAGCTCAGCGGCAGAGTACGCCAACTGACAAAGCTTACCAACGAGGACTTGGCAGGGGGAGAGGACTTTTTCACCGTCACCGATGCGTTTACGCAGTTTCTCGGTGACAGCGTGCTCATGACATGGGGCACGTCCGACATCCACTCGCTGATCGATAATTATTTATATTACACCAACAGCCGCACCATTCCGTTTTTAACGCGCTACTGCGATTTGCAGGAATACTGCGAAAAAGCCATCGGCGAATTTGATGAGGGCAATCAAATCGGGCTGGGGCATTTTGCCGAAAAAATCGGCGTTGATTTCTCGGAGGAGGAACAACACCGCGCCGCCGCGGACGCGTATCTTAGCCTTAAAATTCTGCGCCGCGTAATGAACCGCTATCCGCTTGAGAGCTGTATCTTACAGGCTGACTGCGAGGAGTTTTACGACAGAATGCTGTTTAAAAACTTTTTCATCACCGACCTGCGCTCGCCCGAAATCGACCGAGCGCAAATGAAGTTTTCCTGCGATCAATGCGGCAAGCAGGCGCGCCGCGTCAAGCGCTGGAAGCTGCACAACAAAAATTTCAACGCCGACTTCTACTGCAAAAACTGCGGCCGCCGCTTTTCGGGACGCATTTCTTTTAAGCGGCGCTACGACGGCGTAAAGGTAAACAAGCGGATTGTGGAAAAGCAGGAGCAGTCCGAAAAACAGGAAACAAACGATAAAGCAGGAGAGTAAACCGACTTTCCTGCTTTTTCCTTTATAGGATACGCCACTATTTTGATCCCGCCGTTGCAGGAATGTCGCCGAACATACATCCTTTCCAAAGGCGGGTGAGGGTGCCCGCCGGCACTTTTCATGCTGTTTTCACCCAAGAAGCCGTAAAAAAACATATTTTTTCAAATTTATTTCATATAGTTTTCACTTTTAGGGGGTAATATAATGACAAGATAAAAAACAACAGCGCAACCAAACGCTGAGTGATAGGAGGATTTATATGTCTGACAATTATTTTGACAACCTCAACAACGAGGAAATGAAGAACCAAAGTGAACCGATAGAAAACACCCCGGAGCCAACCACCCAGGAAAGCTCCTACGAATGGAACGCCGACTCGTCCTACCGCAACGGTGAATATCACTATTCCTACATCAACGGCAACAACAGCGACGCTTCCCATAATCCCAACAACAATGAGGACAGCTATTCCTCATCCGCGCAAACGGGATATAGCGGCGACGCCGCGCAGCCGGTGAATAATCCCTACAGTCAAGCACCGCAGCAGCCGCAGGCGGAAACCGCCTATTCCTACACCGCGCCGCAGCAGGCTTCTCAGCCTGCAAAAGCGCCCAAGGAGCCCAAAAAGAAAAAGTCCGCTTCACGCGGCTTTGTCGCGGCGGCACTCGCCATTGCGATGCTCGGCTCAACGGCAATCGGCTTCGGCGGCGGATATTTGTTATCCCAAAACCAAAGCAACAGCAGCACGACAACCACCAACGGCGGACTGACCATCAAACAGGTAACGTCCGACAACTCCGGCAAAACCGACAGCACCGGCAACGCCGATTCCACCACTGTCACTGCCATCACCACCTCGGACATTGTCAAGAAAACCGCCAACAGCGTGGTTGAAATCGCCACCGAGGGCACCGTTACCGGCTCGTTTGCACAGCAGTATGTTACCAAGGGCGCAGGCTCAGGCGTCATCATCTCCGAGGACGGCTACATTGTCACCAACCACCACGTCATCGACGGCGCCAGCAAGCTGACCGTTACTCTGCGCGACGGCACATCCTATACCGCGCAGCTCATCGGCAGCGACGAGGACAACGACATCGCGCTCATTAAAATAGACGCAACCGGCCTTTCCGCCGCGACCTTCGGCAACAGCAGTAATCTGGTTGTCGGCGACTATGTGGTTGCCATCGGCAATCCGCTCGGCACGCTCGGCGGCACCGTCACCGACGGTATCATCAGCGCCCTTGCGCGTGAGGTCACTATCGAGGGCAAAAACCTGACGCTGCTCCAAACCAACGCGCAAATCAGTCCCGGCAACTCCGGCGGCGGTTTGTTCAACGCCAACGGCGAGCTTGTCGGCATCGTCAACGCCAAGGACAGCGCAACTGAGGTTGAGGGTATTGCCTTTGCGATTCCCGTCAACAATGTTATTAACATCATCAAGGATTTGAAGGACTATGGCTATGTCACCGGCAAAATCAGCACCGGCATGCAGTTTGTTGACATCAACTCCTACGACGCGGCGTTCTATTACAACGTTAACCAGCTCGGCGTATATGTCCTGTCGGTGGATTCCGACTCCAACGCACAGCAGGCAGGCTTTAAAATCGGCGACTTAATCACCGCCGTCAACGGAACCGAGGTATCCTCCTCCTCCGACATTGAAAAAGCGCTCGAAAACAACAAGGTGGGCGACAAGGTAAGCTTCACCGTGATGCGCAACGGCAGAACCACGGATTTGAGTCTGACGCTTGAGGAATACACGCCCTCTGTCAAGCCCAACAGCCAGGATTCCCAGGAGTGGAAAGAGTATCAGAACAACGACGACCTGTGGAA
>CADBSZ010000232.1 GCA_902797525.1 uncultured Ruminococcus sp.
ACCTCCTGCTCCAGGACTGTGCGGATGGTGTGAACGTCCGCGCCCTTTAGCTGCGGCGCAAAGGATTCGGCCCACTGCGCGTGTTTTTCAATTTCGGCGTTTTCGGCAATATTCCTGCCCTCGCGGATATCATTCTCCAGCAGCGCAAGCTCTTTGTTCAGTCTTGCAGGCAGCACCGCCAGTCCCATCACCTCAATCAGTCCGATATTTTCCTTTTTAATGTGGTGGCGTTCGGGATGCGGATGGTACACGCCCATCGGGAATTCCGCGGTTGTCAGGTTGTTGCGCAGGCACAAATCCATTTCGTACAATTCGCCGCGGCGGCGCACAATCGGCGTAATCGTGTTGTGCGGCTCGCCGTTTGTCTCGGCAAAAATCTGCGCCGCTTCATCGGTATAGCCGCGCCATTTTTCGAGAATATGCACCGCGAGCTTTGTCAGCTCTGTGGGGTGCTCGCCGCGAATGCGGATGACCGACATCGGCCATTTCACAATACCGCATTCAATATTCTCAAAGCCCTTGACGGTGAAGCGGTCTTCCATTTCGGCGCGCTCCATGGCAAAGGTGTAGTGGCCGCCCTGAAAGTGATCGTGACTCAAAATCGAGCCGCCGACAATCGGCAAATCGGCGTTGGAGCCGATGAAGTAATGCGGAAACTGCCGCACAAAATCAAACAGCTTTGCAAACGCGCGCTCGTTAATTGCCATCGGCACGTGCGCGGAATTAAACACAATGCAGTGCTCGTTGTAGTAAACATAGGGAGAGTATTGAAAATTGAAGCTTTCTCCTGCCAGCGTAAAGGGGATGACGCGGTGGTTTGCCCTTGCCGGATGGCCGATTCTGCCGGCGTAACCTTCGTTTTCCACGCAGAGCTGGCACTTCGGATATGCCGTTGACTTTGCCTTTCCTGCCGCCGCGATGTCGCGCGGATCCTTTTCGGGCTTCGACAGATTAATCGTAATGTCAATGTCGCCGTATTCGCTTGCGACCGTCCATTTTCTGTCCTTGGCAATTCTGTCGCGGCGAATGTAGTTGGTGTCGCCGCTGAATTTGTAAAACCAGTCGGTTGCCGCAAGGGGGCTTTCCGCCATTTTTTTGCTGAATACACGGCGCACCTGAGCAGGCCGCGGCGTAAGGCAGTTCATCAGTTTGGTATCAAAAATGTCGCGGTTCTCGCCCGAATCCGCAATGATTCCGCGCTGCACGGCGATGTCCGTCAGCGCCGTTAAAATATCCGCCAATGCTGCGCCTTCAACGGGCTGTGCGTCCTCACAGCCGTCCTCGCGCATGCAGTCGAGCAGCAAATTGCGCGCATAAATGGTTTCGCCCTCGTCGAGCAGTCCGGTCCGAATGCCGTATTGCAGCAGGCTTTCTATCCATTGAAACATGCCGTCACCCCTTGTCTGTCGGCAACAGCGCCGCGCCGCCGCTGATTTGCGCGGTATACACCGCAGGCGTTTTGCCGAATTGCTTTTGATATTCTGTTTGTATGGTTTTCATAAAGCGGTCAACCGAGCCGGGCTGCACCAAATTGACTGTGCAGCCGCCAAAGCCGCCGCCCGTCATACGCGCGCCGAGCACGTTTTCCATGTTCCACGCGCATTCCGCGAGGAAGTCAAGCTCCTCACAGCTCACCTCATAGTCGTCGCGCAGGGAAACGTGCGACTGCTTCATCAGTTCTCCGAACCGCGCCACATCGCCGTTTTTCAGCGCGTTTGCCGCTTCGGTTACCCGCGCGTTCTCATACACCGCGTGCTTTGCGCGCCTGCGGCAAACAGAGTCCGTAACCGTTTGCTGCAGCGCTTCAAATTCATCGGGCGTCAGGGCGCACAGCGAGGGCGTTTTGCGGACTTCATTGATTTGCGCCAGCGCGGTTTCGCACTCTCTGCGTCGGTCGTTATACGCCGAGGAAGCCAGCGAATGCTTGACGCCGCTGTTGACAATCACCACCGCTGCCTTGTTCTGAGGCACCGGCGCGTATTCGAGCGCCAGCGTGGCAGTGTCGAGAAGCAGGGCGCAGTCCTTTTTGCCCATGGCGCTTGCAAACTGGTCCATGATGCCGCAGTTTACGCCGATAAAGCGATTTTCCGCGAACTGACCGAACACCGCAAGCTCCTGCGCGGTGACGGAAAAGCCGTAAAGTCCTTTGAGCATGACTCCTGTCAGCACCTCAAGCGCCGCCGAGGACGACAGCCCCGAGCCGTCGGGTAAATTGCCGCAGAACGCGAGCTCCGCGCCGTGCGTGATTTCATATCCCATTGCCGCAAAGGTCTTGATGACCGCGACGGGATAGTCCGTCCATCTGTTGCAAAGGCGCAAATTTCCGAGTGAAAAATCTATGATACCGTCGTCGGGAAAGTTCTGCGAATAAAACCGAAGCGTGTTGTCGCCGCGCTTTCTCGCCGCGCAAAAAATCCCCAAATTCAGCGCGCAGGGAAACACCCTTCCGCCGTTATAATCCGTGTGCTCGCCGATTAAATTCACCCGTCCGGGGGCAAAGCCCTCCAGCTCCGCAGCGCCGCCGAATACCGATTCAAACAGCGCCTTGACCGTTGTGTTCATCACGCGCACCGCCTTTCAGTTATACTGATTTCATTATAGCGGAATCGCCGGTGTTTTGCAACATGATTCTTGCTTTTTAGGGCGATTGTTTTGTCGCTTCGTCGCGTGACGGCTCCCTGCGAAAAACAAAAACGGCAGTACCAATCCCCTAAGGGTTGATACTGCCGATGTTTCTTGAATGTATGCTCAGGAAAGCTCCTTGTAGTTGCCGAGAAAGCTGAATTCGGGCATTTCCTCGCTGAGCTGGCTGAGCAGGTCAATCACGTTTTCGCTGTGAACGCTGCCCGTAAAATCAAGATAAAACAGATATTCAAAATCCTTGCCCTTTGCAGGCCGCGATTCGATTTTCGTCAGGTTTAAGCCGAGCGAATTGAAGCGGCACAGCAGGTTGTAAAGCGAGCCCTTGACGTGCGGCAGCGAAAAGCAAAGACTGATTTTGTTCGCGCCGGACGCGATGTAAAGCGCCTTTGAAATCACGATAAATCGTGTGGTGTTGTAGGGATTGTCCTGAAGCGAGGTGTCAAGAATTTTGAGGCCGTATTCCCTTGCCGCTTCGGGCGAGCAAATCGCCGCCACATTCAGGCGTTTTTCACACGCAACGTCGCGCGCGGCAACGGCGGTGTTCGCCTTGGAAACAGGCGTTAAGCTGTGCGCGGCAATATAAGCCTCGCACTGCGAAAGTGCCTGCGGATGCGACCAAACGATTTCAATGTCCTCAAGCGCGGATTGCTTTAACGCGCCCAGACAGTGCTCAATGCGCATGTCCAGCGCGCCGACAATGAAAAAGCGGTATTTTAAAATTAAGTCATACACCGCCGACACCGAGCCTGCCGTGGAGTTTTCTACCGGTAAAATACCGAACGTCGCCTTGCCGTCGTTCACCGCGGCAAACACATCCTCAAAGGTTCTGCAGCTCTGCTGTTCGGCGTTCGGAAACAGACGGCGCGCCGCCTCAAAGCTGTTCGCGCCCTTAATGCCCTGATAGGCAACGGTGATGCTGTCCGTTTCGGGAATTTCCTTAGCGCGCGTAATTTCGTCGCGCAGAGCCTGACCGCTGCACACGATGTTGTGCTGCAGGGCGCGCGACAGCTCCATAATGTTAGCGAACAGCAGTCGCGCCGAAGCGCCGTATTCGCCGCCCTTTTCCTGAACCTTGTCTAAAATTTCATCCTCGCGCGCCTGGTTGAGCACGGGAATGTGCTTTTCTTTTTTATAATAACCGACCTCCTTGGCGCAGTCCATTCTACGCTTGAACAGCTCAATGAGCCGGCTGTCGATTTCGTCAATTTCAACGCGGATTTCGCTTAAATCTCTCATACCATCACCTACATCAAGTTGAGTATCGCAATCGCCGTCGCAGCTTCAATCACCGGCACCGCGCGCGGCACAATGCACGGGTCGTGTCTGCCGTGAATTACGAGCGTTGTGTTTTCGCCCGTTTGCAAATCAACGGTTTTTTGCGGCTGTGAAATCGAGGGCGTCGGCTTGATTGCCGCGCGGAAAATAAGGGGCATGCCGTCGGTAATACCGCCCAAAATGCCGCCGCAGTGATTGGTTTCGGTCACCACCGCGCCGTTATTAAAGCGGAAAGAGTCGTTTGCCTGCGAGCCGCGCATGTCAGCCAGCGCAAAGCCTGCGCCGAATTCAATGCCCTTTACGGCAGGAACGCCGAACACCGCCTTGGCAATCGCGCCCTCCATGCCGTCGAACATCGGCTCGCCGATGCCTGCCGGCAAGCCCGTCACGGCGCACTCAATCACGCCGCCTACGCTGTCCTGCCCGAGGCGCGCGGTTTCCACCGCTTCACGCATGGGTGCTTCCATGGCTTTGTCAATCAGCGAAAAGGACGATTGGCTGAGCTGTTCGATGAGGGCGTCGCTGATGTTTGTGGGATGAAAGCGCTTGTCCTGCACGCCGCCGATGCTTTGAATGTGCGCGGCGATGCGGATGTGTTGCTTTTCAAGCAGCTGACGGCAAACGGCGCCTGCGAATACCAACGGAGCAGTGAGCCTGCCCGAAAAATGACCGCCGCCGCGAATGTCGTTGGCGGCGTTATATTTTACATACGCTGTGTAGTCGCTGTGACCGGGGCGCGGCTTTGACAGCAGGTTGCCGTAGTCCTGTGAGCGCGTGTTGGTGTTTTCTATTACTGCACACAGCGGCGCGCCGGTCAGGGTGTTGCCGAGCATGCCGGACAAAATGTTCGGCAGATCGCTTTCCCTGCGCGGTGTGGCGGTTTTGTCGCGGCCGGGCGCGCGGCGTGCCATTTGCAGCAGCACCCTGTCCATGTCGATGGTTTCGCCGGCAGGCAGACCGTCAATCACCACGCCGATGCCGCTGCCGTGGCTTTCGCCGAATATTGAAATTTTGATTTTTTCTCCGTAGGTTGAGGACATTGAGGCTTCCTCCGTTCTCGTCAGTTGATGATTGCGCTGCCGCCGATTTTTTGATAATCCTCATAAAAACCGGGATAGCTTTTGTTAATGCTCATAGCGTCGGTGCAGGTAACGGCGCCGCGCAGCTTTGCCGCGCAGATTGCTGCGGACATCACAATGCGATGGTCGTTGCAGCCGTTCACACTGCCTCCGCCGAGCGTGCCGACGCCGGTTATTTCCAGTCCGTCCTCCAGCTCGCTCACCTTGCCGCCCAGAGCATTGAGCAGCGCGGCGGTGGATTTCAGACGGTCGCTTTCCTTTATGCGCAGACGTCCGGCGTTGATGATTTCGGTTTTACCCTCGGCAAAGCAGGCGCACACCGCCAAAACAGGCACCAAATCGGGAATCTGCGACGCGTCAATCGTTATGCCGCGCATGGGCGCCTTTGACACGGTAATGCAGCCGCCGTCCTGGTTTACCTGCGCGCCGAATTCGCGCAGCAGCGCCGCGATTTTGCGGTCGCCCTGCGAGGAGTCGATGTTCGCGTTTTTGACGGTTACTTCGCCGCCAATTGCGCCTGCTGCCAAAAAGAACGCCGCCTGCGACCAGTCGCCGTCGGTGGTGTAGTCCGAGGGAATATAGTGCTGCTTGCCGCGAACATGCCAGCCGCGGTCGGTCATGTCCACCTCAATACCGAACTTCGACATTGTGCGGATGGTCATGTTGATGTAGCCCTTACTTTGGACGGGCGAGGTCAAAATGATGTCGCTGTCGCCGTCAAGCAGGGGCAGGGCAAACAGCAGGCCTGTAATAAACTGCGAGCTGACGTCGCCGGGAATGTAAAAAACGCCGCTGTTCAACTTGCCGCGCACGGTCAGAGGAAGTCCTCCCTGCGTTTCGCAGGCAACGCCTTTTTGGGGCAGGGCGTCGGTGTAAATGCCGATGGGGCGCTCGGGCAGTCTGCCGGAGCCGGTAAAGGTCGCCTCAACGCCGCCTGCCGCCGCCACGGGAATCAAAAACCGCAGCGTACTGCCGCTCTCATGACAGTCTAACAGGGCTGATTTGATTTCAAACAGATGCGTGCCGTCCACCGTCAGCACATTGTTTTCGATTTTGGTTGCCGCGCCCAGCGCCTCCACACAGCGAATGGTCGCCGAAATGTCGTCCGAAAGCGCGACAGGGGAGATGGTGCACACGCCCTTCGACAGTGCCGCGCAGATAATCGCGCGGTGCACGTCGCTTTTTGACGGCGGCGCAAAAACCGTGCCGCTTGGTACAAACGGCGAATAAGTTACATTGCTCATAAGTTATACCGTAATAAAATCTTCCAATTCATCCAGCGGGATTTTTTTGGTGAAGCTGTTGCCGATGGATTTTAAAAGGACAAGGCTGATTTGGCTGCCGGCAGTTTTTTTGTCGCCCTTGGCGGCCTCCGCCATGGCGGCAAAGCCTGCCTTGTCCGAGGTGGGCAGGTGATATTTTTCGCATAATTTTACAATGCGTTCGGTAACGCCTGCCTCGGTAATGCCATGCTTTTCTCCCGCGCGCGCAATCAGCACCATGCCGATTGCCACCGCCATGCCGTGGGTAATGCCCGTAAAGTCATACAGCTTTTCAATTGCGTGACCGAGCGTGTGGCCGAAATTTAAGAGCATACGCTCGCCTGCCTCGCGTTCGTCGCGGCTGACCACGTCGCGCTTAATCGAAACGCAGACCTCAATAACGTCCTCAATGTGGCTCAGCGCGTCCTCATTTTCAAGGTTTTCAAAGAACGCTGCGTCCTTAATGCAGCCGTATTTAATAACCTCCGCCATGCCGTCCGCGATAAATTTGTCGGGCAGGGTGTTCAGCGTGTCGGGGTCAATGAGCACGGCAATCGGCTGATGAAACGCGCCGACCAAATTTTTGCCCTGCGGCAAATCCACGCCTGTTTTGCCGCCGACGGACGAATCCACCTGCGCCAAAAGCGACGTCGGCACCTGAATAAAATCAATGCCGCGCAAATAGGTTGCCGCCGCAAAGCCTGCCATGTCGCCGCAAACGCCGCCGCCCAGCGCGACGATAACATCCTTGCGCGTCATGCGGAAATCGGCGAGCGATTTGTAAATGTCGGAAATGGTGCCGAGGTGCTTGCTCTCCTCGCCGGCTTTGAAAATATAGGTTTTGACCTGCAAATCCTGCTTTTCAAGCGAATTGAGAATCCGCCACTGATAGTGCGGCGCGACGTTGGTGTCCGTCACCACCAG
>CADBSZ010000233.1 GCA_902797525.1 uncultured Ruminococcus sp.
CGCGGAAATTGAAGCGCTGATTGCCAAACGCACCGAAGCGCGCAAAAACAAGGACTGGGCAACCGCCGACGCTATTCGCGACCAACTTGCGGCGATGAAGGTAGTCGTGGTTGACACCAAGGACGGCATCAGCTGGCATTACGCGGAGCAACGGCAGTGACCGTGGCGACGGTGCGCAGGCATTTTCATCATAAAAACAATCATCCCTCCATATACATTAGTATACGGAGGGATTTTTATGAAGCTTTTAATATTAAACAAGCGCAGTCTGCTCTCACTGGCGTTTTGTTTGCTGGCAGGCGTTGCGGCGCTGACTGTAACGGTCAGCTCCACTACCAAAGCAGTGCAAACCGCGACGTCTCCCAAGGAGAACCCGATTTACCGCGTGGAAAGCAACAAAAAGCAAGTGGCAATCTCCTTTGACGCGGCGTGGGGCAACGAAGAAACGCCCCAACTGCTTGACATTCTTGACGAATACAAGGTTAAGGCAACGTTCTTTCTCGTCGGCGACTGGGTGAATCAGTTTCCCGAGGATGTAAAAGCGATTGCCGCCAAAGGACATGACATCGGCAATCACAGCAACACCCATCCGCACATGCCGCAACTATCCGACGATATGGCAAGCGCCGAAATCACCGCCTGCAACGAAAAGATTGAGCAGTTGACAGGCCACGCTCCTACCCTGTTTCGGCCGCCCTACGGCGACTATAACAACATGGTGGTAAACACCGTCAAAAGCATGGGCATGTACTGCGTGCAGTGGGATGTGGATTCTTTGGATTGGAAGGACCCCAGCCCTGAACAGATGACAAAAACCGTACTGAACAAAGTACAGGACGGCTCGATTGTCCTGATGCACAACGGCGCAAAAAATACCCCTGCCGCGCTGCCGTCGATTATCAAGGGCATACAAGACAAGGGGTACGAAATTGTTTTAATCAAAGACTTAATTCCCGAGGGGGAATACTACACCGACGTGCAGGGAGAATTTCATTTAGCAGAAAATTGAAAGTGGAAAATGATTAACAAACCTTCATTTATATATAGGCTCTATAA
Organism: uncultured Ruminococcus sp.; assembly: GCA_902797525.1. Classification (GTDB taxonomy): domain Bacteria; phylum Bacillota; class Clostridia; order Oscillospirales; family Acutalibacteraceae; genus Ruminococcoides. Next base: position 1,057 of record CADBSZ010000233.1, read on the forward strand.
TAAATGCAAAAAACGGCAGTCCCTTCGGACTGCCGTCATCTTTTTGCAGGGGTTAATAAACAATTACCGGGGTGCCGTAGCTTGAGTTGTTATAAATCGTGGCAACCGCGTTATAGGGGGTGTTGACACAGCCGTGCGAGCCGTTGTAGGTGTAGATGTTGCCGCCGAACGAGGAACGCCAGGTTGCGTCGTGAATGCCGCAGCCGCCGCTGAATGCCATCCAGTAGGAAACAGGCGAAGCGTAGCCGGGGCCGACGAGCGTGGTGTTTCTCGCGCGCTGATACATGGTAAAGTAACCCTTGGGGGTGTCCATGTAGTTTTTGGTGCCGGTGACAACGGGCGTGTCAACCAACAGCTTGCCGTTTTTGTAGAACCACATGCGCTGCTTGCTGATGCTGACCTCGGCGTAAGTGCTGCCGGGGTTTCTGCCGTACATGGAGTTGGCAACCGTCACCATAATCATAGAGCTGGTGCCGGTGAAGGTACGGTTGTTTCTGTAATCAATATAAATCGGATATACGCGGAAGTATGTTTTTCCGCCGCCGATTCTGCCGGTGGTAAACGACGTGCCGGTAGTGCTGCCCGCATATCTGTAGTTGCCGTTAGCGGAGCTTGCATAATAAACGTCATAGCGGTTTGCAAATCTGTGCTTGCTCCAGCTCAGGGTGGCGTGATACAGTCTGCTGCTGCCGCTGAGGCCGGGCATGCTGAGGCCTGCCATGACCGTAATATTGTTGCTGACGGATTCATATTCCACGCCGGTCACCATCTTGCGGTAAACCACAATCTTGTAGTAGTAGCTGTGAGCATAAACCGCGGTGTAGTCGGTCATGTAGGTGCTCTTGATGGTTTTCAGGTACTTATAGTGGTAGTTTGTGTCCTTGCTGGCGCGGTAAATCTTGTAGCCGGTCGCTCTGGCAACGGGATCCCAGTGCAGATAAATGTAAGAACCGGTGTACAGGCGCTGGATGTTTTTGGCATAGGTGGGCTTGGTGGCGGTTCTCATCACCTTTGCCTCACCCTCGTAGCGCTTGCCGTTTTTGATGGTGTAGGGCACAATTTTAACAACCGCGTCGGTCGCCTGCTCCAAATTCGAAATCATGTAGGTTGTTTTGGCAGTGTCGCCGAGCTTGGTGTAAGAGGTGGTTTTGTCAACGTTGCAAAAATATACGCTGTAAGCGGTAGCTCCCTCTGCCTTGCCCCACTCCAGGCCAATACTTTTGGCGTTGTTGGTGGTCTTGTTCAGATACGGAATATTGCCGACGGTAACAACCGGCTCAGGGTCTTGTTGCTGCTCGGGCTCCAGCGGATTTGTCGGATCGATGGGGGTGGTACCAACGGGTTCACCCACAGGTTCGCCAACGGGTTCGCCCACCGCTTCACCCGCGATTTCTTCCGTGGCAGCAGCCGCAACAGCTTCTACGTCGTCATTTTCCGCAGCAAAAGAACTGACGGCGGTGAGCACGGAAAACAGAGTGAGGACTGCCAGCAATGCCGCCAGCAGGCGCTTTGATGTTCTTTTCATAACTATCCCTCGTTTTTATAAATTTACGGGCATGCCCGTCATGGTGAGTATAAAGCATACCCTCCGCAAAATGGTTCGAATGATGTCACGGAAAGAGCAAAATCATTCCTGTTGTTCCGACAGGGATTTCACAACTTCCGCCTTAAACCGCTCAAAGGGAGATTCGTTTTTGTCGAAGGTCACCTTTGGCTTGAGCTTTTTGGGAGCAACATTTGACGCGCCGGACTGGGCGTGCATTTGAATGACAATGTGCTCCTTTTGAATCAGCGCAAACAGCTCGCTCAGGGTTTGGGTTGCCCAAACCGCCTTTACCAGCTCGCTGTCGTCCTCGCGCGGACGCGGACGGTCAAAGCTGCCGCACACTGCCTTTTTGACCTCTGCCTTCAGGCGGTCAAGCGGCAATTCCTTGTTGGCAATAATGTCCTGCGGACTGAGCTTTTTTTGCTTTACGCCCGACGCGCCGTCCTGCGCGTGCATCTGGATTTCAATTTGTTCATGCTGAATCAACGCAAACAACTGACTGAGTGAGGTGCATTCGTCAATCGCCTTCAAAAGCGCTTCCTTGCTTTTCCTTTTGTAGCCTGAAAGAACTGCATTATTCACCCAATCACCTGCCTTTCATACAGCTGTCACATTTATCCATTATTCTATATTATACTAAAGTAAGCAAATTATTTCAATAGCATATTCGAATTAAAATGTTTACAGAGTTTTAATTTTATGTTATGCTTAGAATATCAAAGAAATGGGGAATTTTTATGAACAAAACGTTATTATGTGCCGTTTTATCGGCAACCGTTGCCTTTTCCGCTGTGCTGAGCGGCTGCGCTTCCGGCGAAAAAAATGCCTCGCAAGCGCCTGCGTCAGATATAAAAGCGGCAACCTATGACGAGCCGCTGACCGAAACAACCGTCAGCACCACAGGCAATAAGCTTCACATCACCGACAATTCGCTCGGCGACATTTGGATTACCGAGCTGGACGGCGTGAAGAAAAACACGCTGAACAATGACAACTTCACCGCCGATGATACTTTTAAATATTACAGTGAAAACGGTTCTCCCGCTTCCGCCGAGGGTATTGACATTTCATCCTATAGCGGCAACGTTGACTGGGACAAGGTGAAGGCGGCAGGCGTTGATTTTGTGATGGTGCGTCTGGGCGGCAGAGGCTACGGCGAGGAAGGCTCGCTCTATGCCGACGACAGGGCGCTCGAATACATACAGGGCGCGCAGGCGGCAGGCATTAAAGCAGGCGGCTACTTTTTTTCGCAGGCAATCACCACCGAGGAAGCTGTTGAGGAAGCAGCGTATGTGAAAAATTTGCTCGGCGACCTAAAGCTTGATTATCCGATTGCCTATGACTGGGAAATCATTAAGGACGACAACGCGCGCACCGACGGAGTCAGTTCGACGCAGGCGACAGAATGCGCACGCGCCTTCTGCGAAACCGTGAAAAGCTACGGCTATAAGCCGATGATCTACTCCCCCAGCCGTGAGCTTTACTTTAAATATGATTTGACAAGACTGGCGGATTATGACATCTGGTACTGTGAATATTCCAATGTTCCCGAGTTTTACTATCAGTTTACCATGTGGCAGTATTCGGAAAGCGGCACGGTTGACGGCATTGACGGCACGGTTGATTTGAATATCTGCTTTACCAACATCGCGAATTATTAAGATAATTGCGATAAAAAGCAAAATCACTTTACTGTTTGTTTACTTTTCAAAAATACGATTACTTGTTGTATAATTAATTCAAAGAATTATTAGTTATTATAAACAAAAATAAGCGGAGTTATTTGTGCATGGAGCATGAATACTCCGTTTTTTTATTTCTCTTATTGAATTTTCGGTAGAATTTGGTATAATAATGGTCGGAAGGTTTTGTTACAGATTTGTAACAGTTAATGAAATAGGAGAATTTTGAAATGAAAAAACGACAGAACGAAGAAATGAAATTCATCGGAATCGACGGCTTTGAGGAAATCGAAAGCCTGACTACCGAAGAAAAACAGACCGCTGAAAAGCCTGTTAAG
>CADBSZ010000234.1 GCA_902797525.1 uncultured Ruminococcus sp.
ACCATCGACACCTCGATCACCCACTACCTGCCCGAGGGTCCCAAGGAGAACTGGAACTACCAGAGCCTGATTGAGTACTACAAGGGCTGGATTATCACCGACGAGGAGAAATATAAGATTGACCCCGACGACCTCGAGGACATGGAGGCCGACGAAATCGGTCAGATGATTAAGGACGACGCGCTCGCGATTTTCGCCGCGAATGAGGAGCTCCTGCCCGCTGAAACCATCCGCGAAATGGAGCGCGTGTATCTGCTCAAGAGCGTCGACACCCACTGGATGGATCACATCGACGCCATGGATCAGCTCAAGGCAGGCATCCGCCTGCGTTCCTACGGTCAGCACGATCCCGTTGTTGAGTACCGTCTGGAAGGCTTCGACATGTTCGATGAAATGATTGAGAACATTCGCGAGGACACCGTGAAGCTCATGCTGATTATGCCCAAGCGCGTTTATGAAATCCAGAAGCGCCAGGAGGCGATTGAGGCGGCGCGCAAGGCGGCGGAGGCTGCGGCAGCGGCGGCGCACCAGGTGATGCTCAACAAGGGCGAGCAAAAGCCTCAGCCCAACGCGGTTCAGGCGGCGCTCAAGCGCGAGCAGGTGGCAAAGCCCTCCCAAACCTCCGGCGACGGCACCGACACCCAAAACAAGACCGTTCGCAAGGGCAAAAAGGTCGGCAGAAACGACCCCTGTCCGTGCGGCAGCGGCAAAAAGTACAAAAAGTGCTGCGGACGCGACGCATGATAATAAAAGCTCCCTGAAAAGGGAGCTTTTTTGTTGAGAGTTGAAATGTCGGCAGACAGCGCGGCACATAAAGCACCGCGGTTTACTGCTGCATACATATAAATATAGTCGGGCAGACAATGCTGCATAAAAGCAAGCCGTCTGCCCGAACACTTTTAACTGTTCATAAACGCTGCGTCGTCAAATTCCGCCAGAACGCGCTGAATCAGCGTTACGTCGTTGATAGAAACATCGCTGTCACCGCTGACGTTCGCGTTCACCATCGCCGGCCGTGAGAAGGTGCTGATTTGAGAGCAGTGCCGCTGAATCGCTGTCACGTCGCGGACGTTTACAACACCGTCCAAATTTGCGTCGCCTAAAATGTGCTCCACGGTCACGGTGTTCAGTACAAAGTTTTCATAGCAATAGGTGTCGGCGTAGCTGTTTTTAAAGCAGGTCACCTCAATCGACCGCTGCACCGACATCGGGAAAAACGCGTATGCGCCGATTTCATACACCGAAAGGGGAACATACAGCTCGCTCAGTGCGGTGTCGCTTCGGAACGCCGACGCGCCGATCGTTTCCAACCCCTCGGGCAGGTCAATTTGCTCAAGCGCGGAATTTTCAAAACAGCTTTCGCCGATTTCTGTCAGCCCTGTGTGCAGGACAACCGATTTCAGCGATTCGGTGTCGGCAAACGCGCTCTTCCCCAGCACGCTCACGCTTTCGGGAACGTCAATCGCCGTCAGCGCGCTGTCGGCAAACGCCGCTTCGCCCACGGCGGTTACGGTGTCCGGCAGGAGTACGCTTTGAAGCGAATGACATCTCATAAACAGATAACTGCTGATATAATCAAGGTTTAAGTCCGACAAATCCATCTGTGTAACGCCGCTTTCGGCAAAGGCGCCCATGCCGATTTGCGCCACCGTACCCGGCAGCGTGACCGAGCGCAGGTTTTCACAGCGGTAAAACGCGTAGTTGCCGATGGACGCATAGCTGTCGGGAATTACAACGTCGGTGACGCCGCTTCCCGAAAAGCACTCGCTGCAAATGCCGTTAACCGGCGCGCCGCCGTAGCTTTCGGGCAGCGTCAGCTCGGTTTCGCCGCCGATATAGGAATAAAGCTGCCACGCGCCGTTGCTGTAGGTGTATTCAAACATGTCGTCGCTGACAATAACGGCAGCGGACGCGCTCGTCGCGGAAACAGCTGTCGCCGCCAGCAAGCCTGCTGTCAAAACGGAAATGAATTTTTTGAAAGCTCTCACGCTTCCACCTCCGTAATAAATACAATAAGATACCCTTATTATACCCGCGCGCATTTGTCAAGTCAAGGCTTGCGATTCAGTAAAAATGTTGCGTCTGCAAAAATGTGATGGCATAACAAATTGATCATAAAAATATGATGGTTTAAAGGAGATTATTCTTTAGTTGAAATAAACAAAGTTAAAAAATGACTTTTGTGAACTATGACTAACATCTTAAAAAAATGCACAAATTTGTACCTATTAGAAAAAACTGCATAAAAATTGCTTGACATTCGCCGATAAAATGTTGTAAAATTAGTATAAATTAGAGTGTAATGCTATCTTTGCTGATAAAAAGGCAACGAGGAGGGTTAATGTGTCTGCTTTCAAAACTTATTTTAATAATGGCCGGCAGAAACTGAGAAAACGAAAAAGATTAATCGTTTTTCTCTGCATTTTGACCATTCTCGGCATGACCAGCGCCACTTTCGCGTGGTTCACGGTAAATACGTTTGCGGGCGTTCAGGTTTTTGAGCTTCAAATCAGCACGGGCGATGATTTGAGAGTTTCCATGGATAATCACGGCTCCGACATTGAGCAGTATACTCATGTGATTACCAATGATATGATTAACTCTTATCTCCGCTCCAAATACAACAAAACCATGGAGGATATTATTCTCGATCCCGTTACCACCGCCGACGGCAAAACCTTTACCTATCAGGACGGCACCGTGGTCGAGGCAAACGGCGACGAATCCTATTTTGAATTTGAGTGCTATTTCATTGCCACGCGCAACATGCACGTTCACCTCACCACCGAGGCGGCCGATGACAACGGCCTGCAAACCGGCGCGTCGGGCGGAACCGAGGTCAGCACCGATTCTCCGGCGCCTCAGAGCGACGTAATCCGCTCCTGCCGCGTAGATTTTGACGGCGAAGGCAACACGGTAAAAACCTATGAGCCGAACAAGAGCGGCCAGTCCACCTCGCTTCCCACCTTCGATTTGCCCTCCGGCAACATGGTATACAACGACGACAACAACCTCTTTACACTCGAAAAGCTCACTCCCAAAAAGGTAGCCGTAAGAGTTTGGCTGGAGGGTGAGGATCCCGAATGCGACAACGACATTCAGCGCGCCGATCTCAAAATTAAGCTGTCGTTCGTCGGCATCAGAGAAGGCTCGAACACCCCCAGGTAAACCGCAGCAATCGGTTGTAAAAACCGAAAGGAGAAGATGAGAATGCCGTTCAAAAAAAAGAATACACAGGGTAATGCTCCTACTCCTGAAGAAGTTGCGAACTTAGGACAAAAACACGAGGTTGCAGCGGCAAAGGACAAAAATTCTTCGGTCTATGACCATTTTCATTCGCAGGAGGAGGCCAAAAAGGTTGCCGACGCGAAAAAGCGGAAAAGAATTTATGCCGCCATCATCAGCGGCTTGGTCGCCATCCTGCTGATTATGTATATTATTTCCATGCTGTTAACCCAGTGGGGCGATTTGGTGATTTCCATCGGCGATTTGCACGACGGCAAAACCATCATGCTCAGCGAATCGGCGGATTTTGACAAAGCAGCGGTCACGCTCGACGGCGGCGTTGTCAAGGAGGTTACCAATATCACCAAAAGCTGGCTGCCGAATAACCTTGACACCGAAAAGGACGGACAGCACAACGGCGAAAACTATTTGGCATACACCTTCTATTTAAAGAACACCGGCGACAAAGACCTCGACTACGAAACGGTGATGAACGTCACGGGCGCTTCAAAATCGGCAGACGAGGCAGTTCGCGTAATGATTTATAAAAACGGTGAAGAATCCGTTTACGCCAAGGGCCGCTACGATAACCGCGACGAAGCCGAGGAGGACGCCACCAAATGGGTGGACGAAACCCAAATTCTTCACGAGGCTTCCTCTCCGCTGAAGGCAGGCTCCACCGACAAATTTACGGTTGTCATTTGGTGCGAAGGCAACGACAAAGAATGCGTCGACGCTATTCGCGGCGGTCATGTCAGAGCCAATATGACGTTCAATGTTGTTCCGGAGGACAAGGAAAGTTGAAAGTGGAGAGTTGAGAGTTGAAAGTTCCTTATGAGCGAAAGTATAATTGAGGATAAAACGTTTGCCTTTGCAAAAAGAATACTTGATTTACATAGATTTTTGTTATACAAAAAGAAAGAGTATGTTTTGTCAAAACAAATTTTGCGCTCGGGAACGAGCATAGGGGCAAATGTAGCAGAGGGACTGGACGCAGAGAGCAGGATAGACTTTAAGCACAAGCTCAACATCGCTCTTAAAGAAGCCTCTGAAACCATCTATTGGCTGCGGCTTCTGCATTACGGAGAATATATAGATGAAAAAGGCTTTAAATCCCTTTATGACGATGCTCACGAAATAAAGGCAATTTTAAGGTCAATTATTAAAACAATAAATGAAAACGGCTGAAAAGCCAAACAGTTGTCGGATGTGTGCAGACAGTTGAAGGATAAATAACTCTCAACTCTCAACTCACAACTCTCAACTGCCAAATAGTATCTAACGCCAGTCTTTACCGGTTGCTGAACGGATGGACGGGCGACGATAAATATTTAAACAGCCAAACAAAATTTGGCAAAAAATCTTAAGGAGGATTTCTCTATGACAAAATCTAGAAAGAAGATGTTATTATCTTCAAT
>CADBSZ010000235.1 GCA_902797525.1 uncultured Ruminococcus sp.
AATAAATTAGGACACCCACCAAGGGTGTCCTGATTTGTTTATTAGTAAGCCAAAATGAGAATGGTGGACTCGAAGGTACGCGTAAAGGAAACGTGCCTGGGGCACGTTTTTAGCGGATGGAAACAGCTTTATTAAATCAGACAAAATGAAAGCGGCGAGAAAACCAAAATGCAGTACGACATTTTAGATAACGACTGCGTGTTGGAATGGAACAGCGGCAATCACTTTGTCGATTCCGATAAGCGCACAGCAAAGGGCTTTGCGTGGTTGATTAACCGTGATTAAATCGGTTATGTTTGATTGCGGCGTATCATTTTAACTTGCAAAAAGCAGAAAGCAGAGTTACAATAGCAGGAAAAAGGAGTTGATGGTATGGACTGTACATTTATGACGGAGCTTGGAAAATTCAATTACCGTGTGGGTGTGATTATCTACAGCGGTAGAAAGGTATTGATGGCGCGAAACCCAAACGAGGAACGCGCGTTTTATTACTCTGTCGGCGGACGTGTCCGCTTTGGCGAGAGTATGGAAGAAGCCGCCTTGCGCGAGTTGAAAGAGGAAACAGGAATAGATTGTGAGCTTGACCGCCTTGCGGCGATTCACGAGAACTTCTTCACCGATGACGACGGCGTGTTTTTCCATGAGGTGTCCTGCTTCTTCACCGTCAAGCCGAATGACCGGCTTTTGCAAATCAAAGACGGTACTTTAACCGACGACGGACCAAACGGCGAATACTTGCAGTGGATCGACTTGGATAAGTCGGATAATATCACCATTTATCCCGACTTTTACCACACAATGGATTTTGAAAACGACAGGGAAGTTAAGCATTTTATTTCGAGGGAGTAAGGATAATTTGACTCGCAAAACAGTTGTTATTGGTTATTTGATATGGTACAATATAACCGAGGTGAGTGTATGAAGCGTTTTAAATTTTTTCAATCACACGATAGTTTTGAAGTGCCGCCGTTTAATCCCGAAACGCAGATTGCGGTAATCCGCAGTTCTATCTGTACCGGCGAAAAGGTGGCAGGCTTTAAGGATAAAAAAGACGGACATTTTACCGAGGTTATGCTGATTCGCTCGCCAAAGGATGTGCAGAGCTTTAAAGAACAATATCACGTTGACACCCTCAAAACCGAATATTAATATCAAAAAGGCTCATAGCAAATTGCTGTGAGCCTTGGCTATTCCGGACTGTGCCGGCGCATATATTCAACGGTTTTGTGCAGGGTTTCCGCCTCAAACAGCTTGTCCAAATTCTCGGAAAATTTAAGATGATACCGCTCGGACAAGGCGTTTAGCAGGCTTTGCAGTTCATCGTTTTGGCGGTCGGCAGACGGCTCAAAAAAGTTTTCAATGGTTAGCTGTGCGTTCTTTTCCTGTGACAAATTGTACAGACTGACGCCGATTAAACGTACCGGTCGCTGTTCTACCGTGTCCAAAATAGCGGCTGCTTCGTGAAAAATCGTTACGGCAGAATCAGTAGAATAGGCGGCTCGTGAGCGTGTGATGGATTTCATGTCGGCGTAGGTCAGCTTTAAGGTCACGCCCTTGCCGTGCAGCCCTACGCGTTCGGCACGGTGCTGAACGCTCAGCGCCAGTAATATCAAAATGTCCCTTAGCAACGCGTAATTGGCAACGTCTTTTTGAAACGTTACCTCTCTGCCGATGGATTTTGCCTCTTCCGGTCGGTAGGGCTCAACCTTTCTGCCATCGATACCGTAGGCAAGCTGCGTTATCCACCGCCCTTGCTTGCCGAGGAGCCGCGCCACCGTTTGGGGGTTGTCGCGGATGTCGCGCACCGTGCGAATGCCGGCAGTATGCAGCTTGGCGGCGGATTTGGCGCCGACGGTGTAGAGCACGCGTACATCGCGGTCGATGATTAAATTCACAAAATCCTCTGCCGTGAGAATTTCAAAGTAGCCGTCCGGCTTTTTTTCTTCACTGGCAGTTTTGGCGGCGGTTTTGGAATAAGCAACACCCACCGAGCAGGTTAAGCCGACTTCGTTGCGTGTACGCTGTTTGATGATACGCGCAATTCGTCGCGCGCCATCCCAGTCTTTGGCTTGTTCCGTGACGTCCAAATACGCTTCGTCCAGTGCAATTGCCTGTGAGGCAGAGGCGTAGGTGTTCCAAATTTGGTGCAGCCTATGTGAAATCGCCTTGTATTTGTCAAAATGCGGGTGCATATAAATACCGCGCGGACACAGTCGGTATGCCTCTTTGATGTTCATGCCGGAGTGCACGCCGAATTTGCGCGCCTCATAGCTGCAGGTTGCCACCACACCGCGTTCGTTCGGCAGTGAGCCGATAATCAGCGGCTTGCCGCGCAGCGACGGGTTATCGCGAATTTCAACCGAGGCGTAAAAAGCGTCCATGTCAACATGAATGATCATCTGATTCACTTTTTCGCCTCCTTGTGTTATACGTTTTGATAGCTTTCGCCAATCAGCTGTTGAATGTCCGCATCCGTTACAGAATCATCCAAAATAATCGAAATCCAGTACTTCTTGTTCATGTGATAGGCAGGATAAATCCCTGATTGTTTGTGCAATTCAGCGGCACGCGTTGTTTTTAAGTTTAGAATCTCAACGGTTTCTTCACTGTTTGCGGATTTGTTTACCTTGTTGCGCGGTACGGTGCCGATAAGTGCGTACCACTTTTGACTGGACTGCTTGCGGTAAACAGCATAGGTGGGCAGGTTTTTCCACAAAAATTCCGGCTTGCCGTCAGATGCTTGCTGAATAAACGCGTCAACGCGCTGTGCTTGTTGGAGCATAAAGTGTCGGTCACTGCAGCAGCGGTCGCGTATATCCGTCAACAGTCCGATAAAAGCGTCTTTGATTTCCGCGCTGAATCCCGACGCGTTTTCCAGCCGGTAATTCACATATTCCTCGTCGGTTTCCAAGTCGATGATTTTGCCGTGAAAGCCGTTGTGATATACGATTGTTATCTGAAAATCGGCATAGGGAAGGTATTGGGAAAATACCAATTCATCTCCCTGCGGTTGAAAGCCATATTCCTTCAGCTTGGCTTCGCTGACTGCGAAACGTGCGAAAACTTCATCTTCAATGCGCATCATGACACCTCTCTTTGATAAGAGAATTATAGCATAAAATGATGGGTTTATGTTCTCCGTAGAGAAATACGGCAAAGAATAACGGATTATTGTTCAAAAAGTATTTACAGAACGGCAGATTTATGATATAATAGCTTTCGGCAACATACGGAGGATTAGCTCAGCAGGTTAGAGCGCTTGCTTGACATGCAAGAGGTCACTGGTTCGAGTCCAGCATTCTCCACCATCAATAAAA
>CADBSZ010000236.1 GCA_902797525.1 uncultured Ruminococcus sp.
AAGAACCGTCCGATTTTTTTGGCTTTACATTCACTTTTGCTAACGGATTTGAGTCAGCCGCCTTTTTCATTTGTTCGCTGCTCAAATGGGTGTAAATTTCGGTAGTGCCGAGGTTTTCGTGTCCGAGCACTTCCTTTAATACGCGCACGTCCACACCGCCGTGCTGATACATCAGCGTTGCCGCCGTGTGGCGCAGCTTGTGACAGGAGTAACCCTGCGCGCTCAGTCCGATTTTTTCCAGATATTTATACACCATCGCCTGAATGGTTTTCACAGACATCCGGCGGTGGTTGCGGCTGATAAACAGCGCGTTTTTGTCCTTAACGCCGTCCACGGGGCGAACGCGCATATAGTCGTTTACCGCGTTAATGCAGGCGGAATTGAGATAAATCACGCGCTCCTTGTTACCCTTGCCGAGCACGCGAATCGTGTTGTCGGTGCGAATATCGGTGTAATTCAGCCCTGCCATTTCCGACACACGCAGGCCGCAGTTGAGGAAAAGCGTGATAATCGCATAATCGCGCTCGCGGTTTTCGCCCTCAACAGCGTTTAATAGTTCGATACTTTGTTCGAGAGTTAAATATTTCGGCAGCGCTTTTTTGCGCTTCGGAACTTCCAGCTGCTCCACAGGGTCCTTGTCCAAATAATGCATTTTTTGCGTGATATACTTAAAAAAGCCCTTCAAGCTGGAGCATTTCCGCGCACGGGAAGAGGCGTTGTTGCCGCGCTCACGCGTTAAATAGTTCATGTATTCATACGCGTCGGTCAGCTCAATCGACTGCAAAAACGGCAACTCAATATCATCAATTTTAATTTCCTCAAATTCCGCGTTCGAGGGAACCAAACCGCGAAACTGCTTCATAAAGCGAAAGAAGCTGCGTAAATCCAAAAAATACTCGTCAATAGTCTTGGGAGATTTTTGACGAATCGTTTGCTGATAAAAAAGATATTCTTTTAAAATCGGGAACGATTCATCCTGAAAACGGACAGCCAAACCAATCACCTCGAATCATTTTTTTCATTATAACATATCGGGAGAGGGCTATAATTCTATATTGGAATAATTATACAAAATGAATATTTTGTATAATTCAGGGGAGGGATATATCATTTTTAAACATTCAGATGATTCATTCGTGTCCATTCGCAAAAAAGCTTTGTGAACGGCAGTTTTCATGCCAATCGTATTCAACGCAATCATTCACTTAAAATAATCCTGCTTCAAAATTGCGTATGTCGCTACATCGCAAATTCCCTGATTGTTCTTGCCGGCCTGCCGCAGCGTGCCTTCGTACTGTAAGCCGCATTTTTTCATGACGCCGCCCGAGTGCGGATTATTGACATCGTGTACAGCCACAATGCGGTTAAACCCGACTTCCTCAAACAGGAACCGGATCACCGCCTGAAACGCCTCGGTCATGATTCCTCGGTGCCACCAGTTATAGCCCAAGCAATAGCCGATTTCCGCTTCGGCAATTTCCTCGCGCATGCCGACAACGCCGATGCTGCCAATCGGCTCGCGCGTTTCCTTTAAGACGATTTTCCAGTCGTAGAAATCCTCTCGTTTCTGATTTTCAATTAAATATTTCTGATAATCACGCGACTGCTGCATATTCTCATAAGCCGTCCATGTCAAAAATTTGGTGACGCGCGGGTCGTTCGCCCAATTATAGAACATATGTTCTGCGTCTGCTTCAATCGTTTTACGCAAAATCAAACGATTGGTTTCCAGCGTCTGCGTACCAAGATGATTCATAATCGCTCTCCCCTTTTCATTTCAAACAGCATAGCACATCGAAAACAGAATGTCAAATCAAAAGAAAAGCAGCCGGTTGCCCGACTGCCGTTCTTTATATATGGTAGATTTTAAAAGCGGATTAGCAGATGCCCTGGAACATCATAGCGTTCGCAACTCTCTCAAAGCCGGCAATATTAGCGCCTGCGATGAGGTTGTCGCCGAGGTTGTACTTCTCGCAAGCGTCCATGGACTGCTTGAAGATGTTAACCATGATGTTTTCGAGCTTCTCAAATACTTCGTCAGCGGAGAAGATGAGGTGCTCAGCGTTCTGAGCCATTTCGATGCAGGAGCAAGCTACGCCGCCGGCATTTGCCGCCTTGGAAGGACCGACAACAACGCCGTTGTTCTGTAGATACTCAATTGCCTCGTTGGTAGTGGGCATATTAGCGCCTTCGCACAGGAACTTACAGCCGTTTGCAACCATCTTTTCTGCGTCAGCAGTGTGGATTTCGTTCTGAGTAGCACAGGGAATGAAAAGGTCAGCCTTAACGCCCCAGGGCTTCTCGCCTGCAAAGAACTTCGCGTTGGGATATTTCTCAGCGTAAGGAGCACAGATGTTCTTGCCGCTTGCTCTGAGCTCGAGGAGGTAATCAATCTTCTCACCGGTAACGCCTTCCTCGTCGAGGATGTAGCCGTCGGGGCCGGAGATGGTGATAGCCTTTGCGCCGAGCTGCTCGAGCTTCTTGGCAGTACCCCAGGCAACGTTGCCGAAGCCGGAAATAACAACCTTTTTGCCCTCAAGGCTCTCACCGAAGTGGTTCAGCATCTCTCTTGCATAGAACACGATAC
>CADBSZ010000237.1 GCA_902797525.1 uncultured Ruminococcus sp.
CCTACGGCGCTCTGGTGAAACGCAAGGCGGTGTGCGAGGGCTACGCCCGCGCGTTTGAGCTGCTGTGCACTGACAGCGGCATTCCTTCGTGGCTTGTCACCGGAAAGGGAATCAACACTGACGGTTCCGAGGAGTTTCACATTTGGAACATCGTGCAGCTTGACGGAAGCTGGTACCATGTGGACGTCACGTGGGACGACTCCGACGGGGACGTTGACCACGACATCTATCAGTATCTTTATTTTAACGTCACCGACGAGGAAATCCGTCAGGATCACACCTTCTCGCCGCTCTACAGCGACTACAGCGACACCGACATCAACTACAACGTCTTTTTGCCGCAGTGTACCGACACCGCCTATTCCTACTACCGCCGCAACTCACAGCTGCTCCGCGACCTCGACAGCGGCGAGCCTGCCGCGTATTTGGCAAAGCAGGCGGCAAACGGTGCGCGCGAGGGCGTGTTTCGCCTTGACAGCGGCATGGATTTAACGGATACCTACCACGCGATTCTCAACGAATACGCGTACAGCTGGCTTACTTCCGCCAACGAAATCAACGGCTATTCGCCCGCGGTTGCCGACACCTGCTATGTCAGCTACAGCGACATTCGTGGTTTGATTACCGTCAGCTTGGATTATTTATAACAACAGGAGAGTGGAACAATGAAATATGACGTCAGACAACTCCCCCTGCTTTCCAACAAGGAAATTGCGCAGGGAATCTATGACATGCGTCTTGAATACAAGCAGGACGATTTGCCCGTGCAGTGCGGCCAGTTCGCCCATGTTTATGTGCCCGGCAAATCGCTGCGCCGCCCCATTTCGGTGTGCGACGCAAGCGGCGGCGTGCTTCGCCTGGTCTATCAGGTCAAGGGTGAGGGCACCAAAATCATGTCGCAAATGCAGCCCGGCGGCACGGTTGACGTGCTGGTGCCGCTCGGACACGGCTTTTCCGTCGACAGCACCAAGCGCTATTGCCTCATTGGCGGCGGCATCGGCGTTCCGCCCATGCTCTACACTGCCCGTCAGTGCGAGAATCCGCTGATTATCACCGGCTTTCGCAGCGAGTCGCTCGTCATTTTGCAGGACGATTTAAAGGCGTGCGGCGAAACCCTGCTGTGTACCGACGACGGCAGTGCAGGCGAAAAGGGCTTTGTCACCGACCTGCTGCGCGCGCATATCGCGGAGGTGGACGAGGTTTGCGCCTGCGGTCCCACGCCCATGCTCAAGGCGATTGCCGCCGTTTGCAAGGAGTTTAACAAGCCCTGCCAAATCTCGCTGGAGGAGCGCATGGGCTGCGGCGTGGGCGCGTGTTTGGTCTGTGCGGTCAAGGTGCGCAAAAACGGGGAGGAAATCATGCAGCATGTCTGCAAAAACGGCCCCGTATTCAATGCTGAGGAGGTAGTATTCTGATGGCTGATTTATCTGTAAACGTCGCAGGCGTACATTTTAACAATCCGCTGATTGCCGCGTCGGGCACCTTCGGCTTCGGCAGGGAGTACGGCGAGTTTTATCCGCTGTCCGCGCTGGGCGGCATTTCCTGTAAGGGAATCACCCTGCACCGCCGCGACGGCAATCCGCCGCCGCGTATCGCCGAAACCCCCTCGGGTATTTTGAACGCCGTCGGACTCCAAAACCCCGGCGTAGATGTGTTTATTCAGGAGGATTTGCCGTGGCTTAAGCAGCAAAACACGGTGGTTATCGCCAACATCGCCGGCAACACCGTGGAGGAGTACTGCCAAATGGCGGAAAAGCTCAGCGCCACCGACGTGGACATGATTGAGCTGAACATCTCCTGTCCCAACGTCAAGAGCGGCGGCGTGCAGTTTGGCACGAGCTGTGCGGCGGTGGAGGACATCACCGCGCAGGTGCGCCGGCATTGTACCAAGCCCCTCATCGTTAAACTCAGTCCCAATGTCACCGACATCGCATCCATCGCAAAATCCGCCGAGGCGGCAGGCGCGGACGCGGTTTCAATGATTAACACCCTCACGGGCATGCGCATTGACATCCGCACACGCCGTCCCGTTATCCGCAACAACACCGGCGGACTCAGCGGCGCGGCGGTATTTCCCGTTGCAGTGCGCATGGTGTGGCAGGTCGCGAACGCCGTCAGCATTCCGATCATCGGCATGGGCGGCATTTCCACCTGGGAGGACGCGGTTGAAATGCTCATGGCAGGCGCCACCGCCCTGCAAATCGGCACCGTGCTGTTTTCCGATCCTTACGCACCGGTCAAAATCAACGAGGGCTTAAACCGTTTCCTCGACGAAAACGGCATACAGTCCGTTACCGAGCTGACCGGCACGGTTCAGCCGTGGTAGTGACTGGTGGCTTATCAGAAACTTTTTTGTTAATGAATAAATCGGCGCACCGATTGATGTCGGTGCGCCGATATTGTTTTATTTTGAATACGATTAGCTGTGATTCATCCATCGCTTACTCATATTTCGCCCGTTCGCCGCCGATATATTTCGGACGGGTTCTGGCGGCGAGCAAAATCGCGTTGCCGATGTGGTCAAGGCTCAAACGAACCGGCACTGCCACGCGCTTCAGGTGCATGCCAATCAGCGTGCCGCCGATGTCAAGCCCTGCGTCCGCCTTGATTTCCTCAAGCATTACCGGGTGCTCAAAGGTGCGGTAGGCGGTGGTGGCAAACGAGCCGCCTGCCTTGGGCTGCGGCACCACGCAAACAATTTCCGCGTTCGGTACCGCTTCCTGTTCCGCCACAATCGCGCGGTTCAAATGCTCACAGCACTGTGCGGCGAGAAAAATCCCCTGCGGCTTTAAAACATCATAAATGCCTGCGAACACCTGCTCGGCGGTTGCGAGGCTCGAGTTGTGTCCGATTACGCCGCCTGCCACCTCGCTGGAGGAGCAGCCGACAACCAAAATATCTCCCTTTTGCAAGCCTGCTGCGGCAACAATTTCCTCCGCCGCCTGCTTTGCCTGAGTGTAAATTTCGTTCATAATATCATCTCCAATCCCTATTATAGCAGGTATTCGCGAAAAATCAAGCGCGCACCAATCCGCGCTTCGCACATAGACTGTATCAGGACGTTCAAAACAATAAGAAACGCGAAAAACGGAGGAAGCATATGAGTTTAACAGGCAAAAAGGGCGTTGACATTTCGTCGCTCAACGGAAATGTCAGCATTGATAAAATCAAAAAAGCAGGCTACGATTTTGTGATGATTCGCTGCGGCTACGGCGACGATTTAGCCGTGCAGGACGACACGCAGTTTGAGAACAACGTCAAAAAATGCGAGGCGGCCGGCGTTCCGTGGGGAGCATATCTTTATTCCTACGCGCTCAACACCGAGGACGCCAAAAGCGAGGCAAGGCACGTTGTCCGTCTGCTCAAGGGCAAGCGCCCCACCCTGCCCGTCGCGTTTGATATGGAGGACGGCGACGGCTACAAGGCGCGCCACGGCATGCCGGGCGACAAAACGCTGGTGGCAATCTGCAAAACCTTCTTGTCCGAAATCAAAAAGAAGGGCTATTATCCCATGCTTTATTCGTCGCTGAGCTGGCTGAACCATCAGCTCAATGACCAAAGCCTGCTCGGCGCCTATGACATTTGGGTGGCGCAGTGGAACTCCACCTGCGACTACCGCGGCAGCTACGGCATGTGGCAGTACGGCGGTGAAACGAATTTCATCGAGAGCAACAGTATTGCCGGCGTGGGCGTCATCGACAAGGATAAGTGCTTTAAGGATTACCCCGCCATCATCAAAAACGGCGGCTACAACGGCTGGACGTCATCTGCCAAGGTGCTCGACACAGCAGGCTATCAGTATGACGACGAGAGCGTGGGCGTGCTCGCGCTCAAGGAGATGCTGCTGCTTGCCAGGCGGCTCGGCATCACCACGCAGGGCATGGACGAAAACGGCAGCTTTGGCGACGGCACCCTCAAGGCAGTCAATCAGGTGCTGAAAAAGGGCGGTTATGTCCAAAACGGAATCGCCGGCGAGGGCTTTGTCAAATACCTCGCCAAGCTGATAAAAGCAAAGGTTTAGCCTTTTTGCGGCACAACAAAAGCGGCCGGCTCACTGAGCCGACCGCTTATTTGCGCTTTTTATGATGATATTAGTCTTCGGATTTGCCGCTTTCGATAAACTTGTAAAGAACAGCCGCAATCGCCGCGCCGATGAAGGGACCGACGATGAACACCCACAGCGAGCCGAGAGCCGCGCCGTTGCCGCTGAACGCCGCAACCAGAGCAGGACCGAAGCTGCGCGCAGGGTTAACAGAGGTGCCGGTTAAGCCGATGCCGAAAATGTGAATCAGCGTCAGGGTTAAGCCGATTACCAAGCCGCCGAAGGAGCCGTGGCCTGCCTTCTTGGAGGTAACGCCCAGAATGGCGAATACGAATACGCAGGTCAAAACGATTTCGACCAAAAGACCTGCCAGCGCGTTTCCGTTAACGCCTGCAAGGCCGTTGGTGCCGAAGCCGTAGGTCTGCTGAATGCCGTTCACCGCAACGCCGGTTTTGTCCTCAACGCCGCCTGCCGCAAAAATCCAAGCCAGCAAGCCTGCGCCGGCGAATGCGCCAAGGCACTGCGAAATCACATAGCCGATAAAATCAACAACGCTCATGCCGCCGCTGATTAACACGCCTAAGGAAACCGCCGGGTTGATGTGGCAGCCTGAAATGTTGCCGACGCTGTATGCCATTGCAACAATTACCAGGCCGAACGCCAGCGCGGTCAGCAAATAGCCGCAGCCGTTGGCGGAGTCGCAGCCGACCAGCATAGCGGTGCCGCAGCCGAACACAACCAGAACGAGCGTTCCGATGAATTCCGCTACATACTTTTTGATTGAACTCATAAAAATTCCTCCTTGTTTTTTTGACGGACAGCCCGTCCGCCGATGGATTATTTTTCCATAAGATAAATATAACACGAAACCGGCGGCTTTGCAAGTAGTATTGTACAAAAAACTTCTTAAAACTTTGTAATTAATAATCAAAGTCTAACAAAAAACGACAGAACGATTCTGACAATCAAAAAACGGAGCGATGTAACGTCGCTCCGTTTTCTTTCATAACCTGCTGTTATTTCGTCCAAATCAGGGATGTAAAAAACTGCTCGTATGCGTCGTCCCAGCCGTCGATGGGGCTAACGCCGCCGCCGTTGACGCTGCGCAGCTTGGCGTCGTTCTCGGTCAGACCGAGCGCGAACAGCGCGCCGGTTTGTATGTCATAGCCGCGGCTTTGCGCAAAAACACAAAAGTCCTCCACGGGGTTCTCGCTGTTCCGGGTGTTAAGCAGCGCGGCCTTTAATTCGCCGTCGGCTTTGGCGGCTTGAAGCAGGCGGTTCAGTTCCTGTTCGATCATGCTGACTCTCCTAAAAACAATCGCCCGACGTGCGTCGGGCGTGTCAAATTCTTACTCAATTGCGCTGTCGAGGTACTCCATGAGCTCCTCGTCGTCTTTTTTCTGCTTATCCTTTACAATAAAGAATGCCGTGAACGCAGCGGAAAGCGCCGCTACAACCGAAATGATGCCGATAATCCAAAAGAATTTCTTGTTTTTCATATTGAGAACCTCCGTAATCTATTATTAGCAATCAAAAGCATAAATACTATCTCTATTTTAAACAAATTTTACAGAAATGTCAACAGAAAAACAAAAAAAGCAGAGAAAAACTCTGCTTTCAAGGTTTCGCTGTGAAATTGCTTACGCGGAAGCGTTCAAACGCTTTGCAAGATTGGATTTTCTTCTTGCTGCGGTATTCTTGTGAAGAATACCCTTGGCAGCAGCCTGGTCAATTTTCTTAATAGCAAGACGAACTGCCTCCTGCTTGTTGTCAGCATTGGTATCAACAGCATAGTAAGCTTTCTTGATAGCAGTCTTGAGAGCTGACTTTGTCGCTTTGTTGCGAGCTGTTTTGGTAGCAATAACCTTAACGCGCTTTTTTGCAGACTTGATGTTCGGCATTGTCCCACCTCCTTAAAATATCGGTCATATGGGTAATATGATAGCATAAAATCGCACTAAAATCAAGCGTTTTTTCAAAAAAACTCCGATTTTTTGCGAGCCGTCGGATTTTTCCCCACATATTGTGGCGTTTTTTAAACCATACTGTATATGTGGTATGGAATTATCTGCCGCTTTTGCGCTTGATAATCCAAATCACCGCCAGCGCCGCTGCGAACGCGCCCAGCACGCACTTAAACACAATGCCCAGGGCGCCGTCGAACATGTTGATTCCGGCAAAGGCGCGAATGCCGTACCACACCGTCATAAACACAAAGAACGCCGCCATCACTGCGGCGAGCAAGCCTTCTTTTCTGCCGGCAATTACGGTCATTACCGCCAGCGCCGCCCACAGAAATACATACACATATTGCATCAATTCCATTTTATCGCCTCTTTCTGTATATAATAACGGTTCGGGAATTTTTTGTCAACAGGCGGCGAAATTCCATTGTTGAACCGTGTGCTGCTGCCGTGATTTCCGATTTTGCGGGCGACCGCGAGGGTCGCCCCTACGGCATTCATCAAACCATTGCCGGTTAGATGGATGCTTTCGCAACCCAAAATCAAATCAAACGTTTGCCACGCCGTTAGTCCGGCGTTTTGTTAAACCGATTGTTCCATAGGCGTCCTGACCGCGACTCGGTCGCAAAGGCGTTCTGACTGCGACTCGGTCGCAAAGGCGTCCTGACGCCGAGGCACTCGGTCGCATGTGACGGAATGGTGAAACTTTCAAAAATTTAAAAATAATGCTTGACTTTTTCTGACTTTTGGGATATAGTATGAATAAAGCAGTTAGCACTCGACCATCGAGAGTGCTAATCCCTCAGAAGCAAAAGAGGTGAAAGGTATGGAACCTGCTGCGAGAAAACAAAAAATCCTTTCGGCAATTGTGGAAAGCTTCATCAAAAACGGCGAGCCTGTCGGCTCCAAGTCGCTGATTGCCGAAGCGGGGCTGAAGGTTTCGTCGGCAACCGTGCGCAACGACATGGCGGAGCTGACCGACCGCGGCTATCTTGTTCAGCCGCACACCTCGGCAGGCAGAATTCCTACCGAGAAGGGCTATCGCTATTATGTCGACCGCGTGGTGAAGGTCACGCCTGTGTCACAGCAGGGCAGGGAATACATCCGCGAAGCGCTGGCGCGCGGCGCCGATTCGCCCGAGAGCATTTTGCAGTGCGCGGCGAACACACTGGCGCGGCTCACCGACTGCATCGCGCTTGCCACCACCCCGAGCGGCGACGACGTGCGCATCCGCAAAATCAGCTTTGTGCCCACGGGCGCTCACACCGCGCTGGCGGTTGTCATGACCTCCAACGGCGTGATAAAAACCAAGCTGTTCCGCTGCGAGTTTTTGCTGACTCCCGAAATTTTGCAGGTGTTTGACAAGGCGTTCAACGAAACCTTTACCGCGATTCCGCTCAAGTCCGTCACACGGCCGTTTATTCAAACCGCCGCGGCAGGCTACGGCGAGCTGTCGCTCTTTATGACGGCTCCGCTTACCGCGATATTTGAAGCGGCGGAGCAGGCGGCGCAAATCAACGTGTGCCACAGCGGCTTCGGCAAGCTGATGAACGTCACGGGCGCAAGCCTTGCAGGCGCTCACCGCGTGTGGGAGTTTTTGCAGAACAAGCACGATTTGGCGGTTATGCTGGAGCGGCTGCCCCAGGCGACGGCGGCGACTATCGGAACCGAAAACAGCCGCATTGAGCTGTCGCAAAGCGCGGTCATTTCCACGCGCTACACCGTTTCGGGCGCAGCCTCGGGCGTGCTTGCCGTTATCGCTCCCATGCGGACGGATTACGCGCGAACCATGTCAATACTAAACTGCATAGCCGAGTGCGCGGACGCGCAAATCGGCGAGCTGATTGAACAATAACGTACAAAGGAGGTCATCCGATGTCTAAGAAGAAAAAGAACGAGGCGGTTGAAAACACCGAAGAGGTAACCCCCGAGGAAACCCAAAAGCCGCAGACAGAGGAACCCGTCGAAACCGACGAAAAGGACGAAACCATCAAGGCGCTTGAAGCCGAGGTTGCCGCCGGCAAGGATAAATACATGCGGCTTGCCGCCGAGTATGACAACTATCGCAAGCGCACCGCCAACGAAAAGCTGTCGCTTTATGACGACGCCACCGCAAAGGCGGTCACCGAGCTGCTTCCCGTTGCGGACAGCGTGCGCATGGCGCTCGAAAACCTCAAGGACGCCGATCCCGAAATACTCAAGGGCATTGAGCTGATTTCCAACCAACTCGATAAATCCTTTGAAAAGCTCAAAATCGAGAGCTACGGCAAGGTGGGCGACGAATTTGACCCCAACCTGCACAACGCTATCGGTATGGTGGACAGCGACGAGCTGGATTCAAACAAAATCGCCGCCGTGTTCCAAACGGGCTACAAAATCGGTGACAAAATCATCCGTCACGCAATGGTACAAGTTGCAACGTGACGTTGCATCCGGTGCGCCTGTGAACGGTGCGGCTTGACAAAGCGTCGGATAGACGGCGCGCCGACACAAAAGCAATATCGAACCCTTTTAGAAACAAAGGTTTAAGATAGATTATCAACTACAAAATAAAAAACTTAGGAGGAAAACATTATGGCAAAGACAATCGGTATAGATTTAGGTACAACTAACTCATGCGTAGCAGTGATTGAAGGCGGCGAGCCCGTCGTTATCGCAAACGCGGAAGGCGCAAGAACCACTCCGTCGGTCGTTGCGTTCTCAAAGGACGGCGAAAGAATGGTCGGTCAGGTTGCAAAGCGCCAGGCAATTACCAACCCCGAGCGCACCGTTTCGTCCATCAAGCGCGAAATGGGCTCCGCTTACAAGGTTAACATCGACG
>CADBSZ010000238.1 GCA_902797525.1 uncultured Ruminococcus sp.
AGTGGAGCAAAACCTCGGAGAATATTGACATCATGCTGATTCACGACTATGTGGACAGCATTGGGCTGAGCATTACAAAAATGCGCGCAGGCGCCGAAACAAAAAACGCGGTGCTGTATTTTTCGGAAAGCGCGAGCGCAAAAAAAGCACTCGCCTCCATTAAAGGAAGCGAGTACCCGAATTTTGAAAATATTTTGTAGCAAAGGCCGATTACTTCGCGGCAGCCTTCTTTGCCGCCTTTCTCTCCTGCCACATAACCCACAGGGGACCTGCGATGCACAGAGAGGAATAACAACCGGAGATGACACCAATCATCATCGGCAGCGCAAAGCCCTTTACGGAAGCGATGTTGAACACGCTTGCAACAATGTAAACGGTGAGAATTGCCGCCAGGGTGGTGACAGAGGTCATGATGGTTCTCTTCATGGTCTTGGAGCAGCTGACGTTGAAGATGGTCGCAACGCCTGCTTTTCTGCCCATAATCTTTCTCTGCTCACGAACACGGTCATAGATAACGATGGTATCGTTCAGTGAGTAACCGAGAATCATCAGAACAACCGCGATGAAGTTGGAGTCGACCGGCCAGCGGAAGATGACATACAGGAAGTAAATCATCGCAACATCGTGGAACAGCGCAACCAGCGCCATCACGCCGGCGGACAGACCGCCGATTTTCCTGAAGCGGATGGTGACGTAAACAACCATCAGCACGCTAGCGATGGCAACCGCAACCAGGCACTTGAGCAGGAAGCTGAAGCCCATGGAAGCGTCAACGGAGTTTTCTTCGAGGAGAACAAAGCCCGCGTCGGGATATTTGGACTGCAAATCGGCTGTCAGCGAGGAACCGATTTCTTTGTCGATGGAATCGTTGCCGGAGAACTGAACGGTAACGCTGTTGCCGGTGCCGCCTGCGAGGTCGCTTGAGAACGAGGTGGAGATTCTGTCGGTCGTTTTTTCCTGAATGTAGTTATAAAGCTCGTTTTGGTCAACTTCGCTTTGATAGCTGTAGGTAAGAGTGGCGCCGCCCGAGAACTGAATGTCAAGGGTTGTGCCGAAAATGAAGTTGCAGATAATACCGATTAAAATGATGCCGAGCGAAATGCAAAAAAAGATTTTCTTTTTGCCGGTGAAGTCCAGCACGCGCTTGCCGCTGTTGTACTTTTCGCTGATTTCCTGTGCGGTCATAGAAGTTTCTGCTTTCGTCTGAACATTATTTGCCATTCTTAGCACCTCCATATAACCAAGTATTTCTAAAGGGCTTGAATCCCGCAATACTTCTGAGCATCAGTCTTGAGAAGAAGATACCCATGATGAAGTTGGAGATAACACCGACGAGCAGGGTGTAACCGAACGCGTAGATGGTGCCTGTGGTCGCCTCACCGAAGATGAAGGACAGAATGTTGGACGGACCGAATACGAGCATCAAAATGATGGATACGATAACGACCGTCATGTTACCGTCGATGATGGCGGCAAGAGAGTTTTTGGTACCCTTGTCAAGCGCGCCGTCGAGGGTTCTGCCGCCGCGCAGTTCTTCCTTGATACGCTCCGCGGTGATAACGTTACAGTCAACGCCCATACCGATGGAGAGAATCAGACCAGCGATACCGGGCAGCGTCATGGTGAACGACGACATCAGCGGGAAGTAACCCGAGATTGCCGCGATGGAAAGACCGAGCTGGCCGAGCAGCGAAATAATCGCGATGAAGCCGGGCAGACGGTAGAAAACAATCATAATAATCGCGATGATGATGAACGCGATAACTGCCGCAACGCCCATGGCGAGCAGCGCGTTTTGTCCGAGGGTCGGGCTGACGTTACCATAGGTGACGGTTTCAAGCTCGAAGGGCAGGGCGCCTGCCTTGATTTTGTTGGCGAGCGCGGTTGCGGTAGCGGATGTGAAGTTGCCTGAAATGACCGCGTTGCCGTCGCTGATAACATCGTTAACGGTGGGCGCGGAAATCATGATGTCGTCCATCCAGATGGAAACAACCTTGTCCTTATACTCGGTGGTGATGTTCTTGAAGGTTTCCTTACCTTCATCGTTGAGCGTCAGGTTAACAACCCACTGGGTAGAGCCGTCCTGACCGGTCTGAACGCCTGCGACAGCGTCCTTAACAGCGGAACCGTCCATGAGAATGGTCTCGGCGGTTTCACCGGAAGGAACCTTTTGCACCAGGTCGCCGTTTTTATCGTAGGAAACATCCTCGTAGGAGTTACCCGGACGGAATGTCAGGCTGGCGGTCGCTGAAATCTCATTGATTGCCTCAGCGGCGTTATGCTCTTTTTCGTCCGATTTCCACGGGAAACGAACGATGATTCTGTCGTTGTTGGAATCCGCGTACAGCTCATAATCGGTGATACCCGACGAAACCATACGGGTTTCGATGGTCGCCTTTGCAGCGTCCAGCTCTTGCGGTGAAGCGTTATAGTCATTCGCGGGCTTAAAAGTCGCGTTAACGCCGCCGCTGATGTCTATTCCCCATCGGATGTCGTTGACGCCCTTGAGTACCGTGTTTTTGTTGTCGCCGTTATAGTAGGCAACGCCGAATACCGCGGTAAACGTGAAGGCGAGAATCAACAAAGCAACGATGAAGAATACAGGCTTTGGAACTCTTTTCATGCCTTAAAAACCTCCGTTTATTAAATCACAGCCGCACAATAAAAGCCTGAAAGGTTTTTTTCAGGCGGCTGCCTATCTGAATGGTACGCAAAAATAACTCCGTTACGCGTACATACTTACAGACATAACAGAGTTATTATAAATTTTTTTTGTGAAATTGTCAATAGAATAAAGAATATTTGCTCAAAAAATATTTATCTTTATCAAAAATGTATCAAGATTGACCGAAGCCGGCGTTAAACTTCATACTGACAGTAATACAATCAAAATATGAAACCGCTTTTTCATGACAACCGTTCTCTACGAATAAAAATAAGTCTGACAGAGACCGTCAGACTTATTGGATATAATGCTGTTTTTTATTATTTCGCAAGCAGCTTTTCGCAGGCGGCGAGCTTGACGCAGATGCAGAAAACGTCCATCGCGGTTTGCAGCTCGTCGTTGGGCGGGAAGGACGGCGCGATGCGGATGTTCGCGTCCTTGGGGTCAAGGCCGTAGGGATAGGTTGCGCCGGCGCCGGTGAGCACCAGTCCGGCCTCCTTGCAGAGCTGAACGACACGTTTTGCGGTGCCTTCCATGACGTCAATGCTGACGAAGTAGCCGCCGTTGGGATTCGTCCATGTGCCGATGCCGACAGGAACGAGCTCATTTTTAAGGGTGTTGAGCACAATCTCGAACTTGGGTGCGAGCACCGCCTTGTGCTTTTGCATGTGCTTGAGCACGCCCTCGTAGTTGCCGAAATACTTGACATGGCGCAGCATGTTGAGCTTGTCGTAGCTGATTACCTGGAAGTTGTATCTTTCCTTAAACACCTTCATGTTGTTGGGCGAGGCTGCCATTGCCGCAACGCCTGCGCCCGGGAAGGTGATTTTGGAGGTGGAGCAGAACAGCAGGGGCATATCCTCGTTGCCTGCCTTGACGCACTCGTCGTAAATGTTGAGCAGTTCATCGGGAGTGTCGGTCACGTCGTGAACGCAATAGGCGTTGTCCCACATGATGCGGAAGTCCTTGGCGGCAGGCTTTAAGCCGGCCAGACGCTTCACGGTTTCGTCGCTGTAGGTAATGCCCTGCGGATTGGAATACTTGGGAACGCACCAAATGCCCTTAACGGAGGCGTCCTCGGAAACGAGCTTTTCAATCATGTCCATGTCGGGACCGTCCTCGGACATGGGTACGGGAATCATCTCAAAGCCGTAGTAGCCGGTGATGCCGAAGTGGCGGTCATAGCCGGGAACGGGACAGAGGAACTTTCTGTCGGGCACCTCATACCAAGGCTTGCAGCCCTCGACAATTGGCTTGGTCATCAGGCAGGAAATGGTGTCGAACATCATATTCAGGCTCGAGCTGCCGCCGACCATCACATTTTGATAATCTACGCCGAGAATGTCGCCGAACAGCTTTCTGCACTCCTCGATGCCCTCGAGAATACCGTAGTTGCGGCAGTCCATTTTGTCGGCGCCGACAAATTCGGATTTGCTGTTGATAATATCGAGCATATCGAGAGACAGGTCAAGCTGCTCCTTGCCGGGCTTGCCGCGCGCCATATTGAGGTTCAGGCCCTTGCCCTTTTCGTCCTCGTACTGCTTTTTTAAGCTTTGATACTCCTGCTCAAGCTCCTGAGCACTGCAATTCAAATAATTCATTTTGATTTCTCCTTATCTGTTGATTGCAAAATTGTTGAACTTTTCCTCTAGTATTGTAAACGATATAGGTTTAAAATGCAAGTCTTTTTTGAAATTCCTGCATTTTCGGCGTTTTTTCATAAAAAAACAGACTTACCGGCCTTTCCTTGGTAAGTCTGTTATAAAATATGCGCTGATTAATAATACTGATAATAGTAATAGCCGCGTCTTCCGCGCTTTTTGTTGCCGGCGCAGCCGACCTTAACAAAGCCGAGGAGCTTGCAGTCGGCGAGCTTTGCGCTTTCGAGAAGATTCTGGATGTCGCCGTGGGTGGTGCTGCGCTCACGCAGAACAACCACGAAGCCCGCAACCAAATCCTTGAGCAGCAGCGCGTCGGATACCACGCCGATGGGCGGCGTGTCGAAAATGATGTAGTC
>CADBSZ010000239.1 GCA_902797525.1 uncultured Ruminococcus sp.
AAACCGACACGTTTTGCAAAACCGACCTCTCCAAAGGCGTCCTGCCCGTCGAGGCACTCGGTCGGGTACCCCGACGGGTAAACGCGCAAGATGTGTTAGTATAAAATCTTACCTTCTCAGCACGCGGTCAGCCACGCCGTTTAACCGACGTTTTGCAAAACCGACCTCTCCATAGGCGTCCTACCACCCGAGGTACTCGGAGTTAGACTTTTTCGCAGACTGCGTTGATGGAGTCGGGAATGTCCGCCTCGTCCGCAGAAATCAAAAGCACAATGTTGGTGGAGCAGGTTTCGGACAGGCTCTGGAGCTTTTTGGTGAACTCCTCCAAGCCGTCAACGCCCTCCTTGCAGATTTTGAAGGTGGAGTCAACAAGAATATCCGTAACGTCATAGTTGCCTGCGCAAATGCCGCTGATGAAGCCGTAGAGCATATCGTAGCCGGAAACAGCGTACTGGTCAGTATCGATCAAACGCGCCTTGTGGGTTACGTCATAGGTGAGCTTGGAGCCCTTTTCGATAACAACAACGTTGCCCGAAGAAGTCGCAACAGCCTCGTTAGCGCGCGCAATCAGCTTTTTGGTTTTGCCTGTGCCTTTTTTTCCGATAAGTAAAGTAACCATTATGAGTTCCTCCTGAATTTTTTTCGATGATGAAGTTAGCCGAGTCGAGCCTCGAGAGCAGCCTTTTGGTCTTCGTAACCGGGCTTGCCGAGCAAGGCAAACATATTCTTCTTGTAGCTTTCAACGCCGGGCTGGTTGAACGGATTAACGCCGAGCATGTAGCCGGAAATGGCGCAAGCCTTTTCGAAGAAATAGATGAGATAACCGAGCTCGGTTTCGTTCATTTCGGGAACGTTAATCACAACGTTCGGCACGCCGCCGTCGTTGTGCGCAAGCACGGTGCCCTCAAATGCCTTTTGGTTGACAAAGCCCATGGTCTTTCCCGCGAGGAAATTGAGGCCGTCAACGTTGGTCGGGTCGGTGCCGAGGGTAACTTCTTTTTTGCATTTATCAAAGAGGACAACAGTTTCAAACATGGTGCGTCTGCCGTCCTGAATGTACTGACCGAGAGAGTGAAGGTCGGTTGAGAAGATAACGCTTG
Organism: uncultured Ruminococcus sp.; assembly: GCA_902797525.1. Lineage (GTDB taxonomy): Bacteria > Bacillota > Clostridia > Oscillospirales > Acutalibacteraceae > Ruminococcoides. The sequence continues at coordinate 1,101 of CADBSZ010000239.1, forward strand.
CCGGGAAAATGCCCTTGTTATCCTTGCCTTCGCTTTCGCCGTAGAGCTGCTTGAACCACTCCGCCATCATGGTGTAGGCAGGCTCGTAGGAAACCATTACCTCCATGGTTTTGCCCTTGCGGTAAAGAATGTTGCGGATAGCGGCGTATTTGTAGCAGTCGTTGGTCATGAGGTCGTCGTTGTCAAGCTCCTGCTGCGCCTTTTGCGCGCCTGCCATCAAAGCGTCGATGTCAGCGCCCGAAACGGCGATGGGAAGCAGACCGACAGCGGTGAGAACCGAAAATCTGCCGCCGACGTCGTCGGGTACAACGAAGGTTTCATAGCCCTCCTCATCGGCGAGCGCCTTAAGGGTGCCGCGCGCCTTGTCGGTGGTGCAGTAAATTCTTTCCTTGGCGCCTTCCTTGCCGTATTTCTTCTCGAGCATTTCGCGGAATACGCGGAACGCGATTGCCGGCTCGGTGGTGGTGCCTGACTTTGAAATCATGTTAACGGAAACGTCCTTGCCCTCGCAAAGCTCCATGATTTCCGCCAGAGCGGAGGAGCTGATGGAGTTTCCGGTGAAGAAAATCTGTGGAGTGTCCTTGCAGGTGAGGTTGTAGTTCTGAGAGGTCAGAAACTCAATCGCCGCGCGCGCGCCGAGATAGGAGCCGCCGATGCCGATCACCACGAACACGTCGGTATCCTTTTTGATTTTTTCAGCCGCCGCCTTAATGCGTGCGAATTCCTCTTTATCGTAGTTGGTGGGAAGGTCGAGCCAGCCGATAAAATCGTTGCCGAGACCGGTTCCCTCGTGCAGAGCCTTGTGCGCCGCCTTGACCTCCTGTGCCACGCCGGCATATTCCTGCTCGCCGATAAAACCTTGCAAATACTTGTCTGTTAACTTTGTTGCCATATAGTCATCCTCCAAGTTATACTAATTGTCTTTATTATACAATAGATGAAGTGATTTTGCAAGGCGTTTTCGTGATTTTTTATAATGCTAACAAAGAATTAAACAATCTCCCCCACACCAAGGAGTAGGACGCGGCAGGGATGTCGGTTTTGCAGAGAATGTCAAAGCTTTGGGTGTCGCCGCCGGTTTTATAAACAACGGACCCCACCTTTTCGCCCTCAACTACGGGCGCGCTCAAGATTTCGGGCAGGGCGATTTCATACGCCACCTCGTCGGCGCTCGCCTTGTTGAGAACCACGTTGGAATCCACCGTGCAGGACAGCGCCGCAAACGGCTCCATGCCGCCCTCCACAGGCAGCGATTCGGGCAAATCTTCGGGGGTGCTTAATTCTTTTATCGCAAAATTAGCAAAGCCGTAATCGAGCAGCGCCGCCGCGTCGGCAAAGCGCTCCTTGCCCGTTGCCGCGCCGAGCGCCACGCCGATCAAACTCATGCCGTCGCGCGCAGCGGTGGCGGAAATACAGCAGCCGGCGTCGTCGGTGGTGCCGGTTTTTAAGCCCGTTATGCCGTTGTAGGTTTTGAGCAGCTTGTTGGTGTTGACAATTTGGGTTTTGCCGCCGCGCAGATTGTCGAGCCAAATGGACGTGTAGTCAAAGATTTTTTCGTGCTGAATGAGCGCACGCGACATCACCGCAACGTCATAGGCGGAGGTCAGGTGTCCCTCCTCGTCGAGTCCGTTGCAGTTTTTGAACACCGTGTCGTTCATGCCGAGCTGCGCGGCGCGCTCGTTCATCTGCGCAACAAACGCGTCCTCGCTGCCGCTGATGTGCTCGGCAAGGGCAACTGCCGCGTCGTTGGCGCTGGCAACGACCGTGGCTTTTATCATATCGTCGGCGGACATGGTCTCTCCCGGTTCGAGCCAAATGTCGCTGCCGCCCATGGACGCCGCGTGCTCAGACGCGGTGATGGTGTCGTCAAGGCTGAGCTTGCCGCTGTCGATTGCCTCGAATACCAGCAGCAGCGTCATGACCTTGGTGACGGACGCGCAGGGACGCTGCTCGTGCGCATTTTTCTCATAAAGAATTTTCCCTGTGGACGCTTCCATCAAAACGCCCGCAGGCGCGGAAATCAAACTGCCGTCCTGTGCCGAAACGATGACAACGGAGCAGAACGTCAGCACAACCGCCATCAGTAATGCCAATAATTTATGAACCATATAAAACACCTCGGTAAAACTTATGTCGGCACCTCGGCATTAATGAATCGTTAATGATGAAAAACGGCCGGGCAGATCGGTTTGCTTTTGCACAAACTGTTCTGCCCGACCGGCATGATATGCGATTTGATGGAACTATTCCGTTTTTTCTATTACCGTGACCGCGTGCGCCGAAATGCCCTCGAGCCTTCCGGTAAAGCCGAGCCTTTCCTCGGTGGTCGCCTTAACGCTGATTTGCGAAAGCGCAACGCCGCAGTTTTCGGCAATGGTTTTGCGCATGGAGAGGATATAATCCTTGAGCTTCGGCTTTTGCGCAATAACGGTAGCGTCGATGTTGCCGATTCGGTATCCGTTTTCCGCAAGGATACGGCAAACCTCGCGCAGCAAAAGCATGCTGTCGGCGCCCTTGTAGCGGTCGTCGGTGTCGGGAAAATGCTGTCCGATGTCGCCCAGCGCCGCCGCGCCGAGCAGCGCGTCCATCATCGCGTGGGCAAGCACGTCCGCGTCGGAGTGACCGAGCAGTCCGTATTCATAGGGGATTTCAACGCCGCCCAAAATTAATTTGCGGTTCTCCGCAAAGCGGTGAACGTCATAGCCGTGTCCGATTCGAATCATGTGTGTTCCCTCTTTTGTAAAATGCTTTCCGCAATCAGAATGTCAATAGGAGTGGTCAGCTTGATGTTTTCGCGGCTGCCCTCAATGATTTGCACCTCGCCGCCCATCTGCTCAATCAGCGAGCAGTCGTCGGTGACGCTTTCCAAATGCGCCGCCCCAGACAGCGCGAGGGTGTAAAGCTTGCGCTCGAACACCTGCGGCGTTTGCACCGCACGAAGCGCGGCGCGGTTGGGCGTGGCGGTAATGACGTTATGTTCGTCAACCACCTTAATCGTGTCGGTGACGGGCGTGCCGAGCGTTGCGGCGCCGGTTTCAAGCGCCGCTTCGACCACGGCGGTGATGTCCCGGACGGTAATCAGCGGCCGCGCGCCGTCGTGAACAGCAAAGTACGCCGCGTCGGGGTTGGCGGCAAGAATGCCGTTTTTTACGCTTTCGGCACGGCAGGCGCCGCCCTCGGTGACGGCAGTCACCTTGGTAAATCCGTATGCATCGGCAAGCGCCTGAATGCGCTCAATGTCCTGTGCGCGGCTGACAATGACGATTTCACGAATCAAGCCGCAGCTTTGAAACGCGGCGAGCGTGTAGGAAAGCGCCGGCTTGCCGAGCAGCTCAATAAACTGCTTGCTGTCGGACGTTCCCATGCGCGTTGAGCCGCCCGCGGCGACAATAACAGCGGAAACAAAAGCAGACATAATTACCTCCGGGGTGAGTGGTCAGTGGTTAGTGGCCGGTTAAGTAATGATTCACTCAAACCTATAAGAGTGATTTCCTATCCCGGGCGAGCAATGCTCGCCCCTACAATAAGGAAATGATTGCTTTAGTTGACGACATTGCCTGTTAGGGGAAATGTCGCGAAACAACCCGAAACGCAACTCTAAATTTTATCAAGCGCCTGCTGCAAGTCGGCGATGAGGTCGTCGGCGTTTTCCAAACCGACGGACAGGCGGATGAGGTCGGGCGCAACGCCTGCCTCGCGGAGCTGCTCCTCGGTGAGCTGACGGTGGGTGTGGCTGGCAGGATGGAGCAGACAGGTGCGCGCGTCTGCAACGTGGGTTGCGATGGTGGCGAGCTTTAAGCTGTCCATGAATTTTACGGCAGCGTCTCTTCCGCCCTTAACGGCAAAGGCGAGCACGCCGCAGGAGCCGTTGGGCAGATACTTCTGCGCCAGCTCGTAGTTTTCGTCGCCCTCGAGGTTCGGGTAGTTTACCCATGCAACCTTGTCCTGCGCTTTGAGGAAGCGCGCGATTTTCAGCGCGTTGTCGCAGTGGCGCTGCATGCGCACGTGCAGGCTTTCGAGTCCGTTGTTGAGATAAAACGCGTTCTGCGGCGACTGAATGGAGCCGAGGTCGCGCATGAGCTGTGAGGTGGTCTTGGTGATGTAGCCCAGCTTGCCGAATTTTTCGGCGTAAACCAAGCCGTGATAGCTCTCGTCGGGGGTGGTCATGCCGGGATATTTGTCGGCGTGCGCCATCCAGTCAAAATTGCCGCTGTCCACAATCGCGCCGCCGACGCCGACGCCGTGGCCGTCCATGTATTTGGTGGTGGAGTGGGTAACGATGTCCGCGCCGAACTCAATCGGGCGGCAGTTGACGGGCGTGGCGAAGGTGTTGTCCACAATCAGCGGAACGCCGTGGGAATGCGCCAGACGCGCGAATTTTTCAATGTCAAGCACCGAAACGGTGGGATTGGTGACGGTTTCGCCGAACACGGCGCGTGTGTTGGGACGGAACGCCTTGGCAAGCTCCTCCTCGGGAAGGGTTTGGTCAACAAAGGTGACGTCGATTCCCATTTTCTTCATGGTAACGCCGAGCAGGTTGTAGGTGCCGCCGTAAATCGCGGAGGACGCGACAATGTGGCTGCCGGTTTCGCAAATGTTAAAGAGCGCGAAAAAGTTTGCTGCCTGTCCGCTGGAGGTCAGCATGCCGGCAACGCCGCCCTCAAGCGCAGCGATTTTTGCCGCAACGGCGTCGTTGGTGGGGTTTTGGAGACGGGTGTAAAAATAGCCGCTCGCCTCTAAGTCAAACAGCTTGCCCATATCGTCGGAGGAAGCGTACTTCCATGTGGTGCTCTGATAAATCGGGAGCTGTCTGGGCTCGCCGTTTTCGGGTTCGTAGCCTGCGTGCAGGCATTTGGTTTCTACATTCATGTTTTTTACTCCTTCTTTTTTAGCTGAACAGACCTTTAATCCAGCCTGTAACCATGTCTGTGCCGAAAATCACCGCGGCAACCAGCAGAATAAACAAAACTGCCGAGATAATGCGCACGGCGGTGCGCTTGCCGCTTGGCATGTCCTCAAATTCTTCGGCGGGCGCCGCCTCTTCCCCGTCGGGTTCGATGATTTCTTCTTCGCCGTCGAGCTTAATCGCGCCGATGCCAACGCAGATGTCATAGGCATTGTCATAGTCCTGCGCGGCAACGTAAACGTCCTGCTCGGACATGTCCACGCCCGTGACCGCCTTGGCGGAAAAGTTGCGCTTTTGCGGCTTGCTGTCGTTGGGGATTCCGTTGTCGGAAAGAGCGGTGCGAATGCGCTCCAGCTCAAAGCCCGAGGCGGAAACCAGATATTTTAAATCCATCTCTGTCATAGCAAACTCCTTTGTTTGATTTACAGGAATATTTTAGCACAAAACAAGGAGCGTATCAAGTCTTTTTCAAGATAAAACCATTGCGGAGCGGGAAATCCCGCTCCGCCGGAAATGCTAGAATAAGACCGGCTGAACCTGTTTGCCGGCAAGCGCGGCGACGGCGCATTCGGGAATGCGCTTAAAATCCGCGACGAGCGAACGGGGCTTTTTGACGGGGTCGTCCTGATTCAGCGGTACGAAATAGATGTTTTTTGTATTAAACAGTCTGCCGATGTTTTGCGCGGACGCGCCGAGCGCGTCGTTGGTTGCCGCGCAAATCAGTACGGGCCTGAGCACGCGCAGGTGCGACTTTGCCGCCATGGTGACGGACGTGTCGGTTACGCCGAGCGAAAGCTTTGCGAGGGTGTTGCCCGTGCAGGGCGCGATAATCAGCAAATCGCACATATTTTTCGGGCCGATGGGCTCGGTTTCCACGGCGGTGCAAAGCACCTTTTTGCCGGTAATGCTCTCCGCCCGTTTGACCATGTCCTCAGCCGCGCCGAAGCGCGTGTCGGTGGTGCAGGCGTTTTGCGACATGATGGGAATGACGTCAAAGCCCTGCCGCACCAGCTCCTCCATTTGTTCAAATGCCTTTGAAAAGGTGCAAAAGGAACCGCACATGGCAAACCCTATGGTTGCTTTTGTCACCGATTTACCTCCTCGATGATTGAAAAAACAGTTTTTTTGATGATTTCTCCCGCGGATTTCGGGGCGCATTTTCCGGGCAGCGACAGCGCGCGGTGCGCGTCAACGCCGAGCTTGCGCGCCGCTTCAAAATCCACTCCCCCGGGAAGGGAGGCAAGGTCTATGAGCAGGGTGGCTTCGTCGGTGTTTTTGAGCAGCGTTTCGTCGAAAATGAGCGCCGGCACGGTGTTGAACACAATGTCGTAGCCGTGCACCAGCGACAGCGAGGCGGTGTTTTTGGCGTGATAGCCCAGCGCCTCGATATAGGCGAAATCGGACGGCTTGCGCGCACAGACGGTGACGTCCGAGCCGAGGGCTTTGAGCATTTTTGCAAGGATTTTGCCGATTCGCCCGAAGCCTGTCACCAGCGTGCGGCTGCCGAAAACGGTGCCCTCGTATTCGCGCATGGCAACCTCAACGGCGCCCTCCGCCGTGGGAACGGCGTTGAGAACGGCAAAGTCGTCGCGCGCGGCGTAGTCGAACACCTCAGCGCCGTCAAGCGCGGGATAGGCGCGTATCAGGCGGTCGCGCATGGCGGCAAAAACGGGCTTTTGGCGCATGACCTCAAGCTCGCCTGCGGAAAAGAAAATGCTGCGCGCGGCAAGCGGCGCGTTAACGCTTTTGTCGGCGCGCACGCTCGGCAGCGGCAGGATAATCGCGTCGCTGTAGAGAATTGCCGCCTCGACGCTCGAAAGGTTATCGAAGCCCTGCTCGCGCAGCTTGCCGAAGCCTGCCAAAATGATATGATATCCGTCCGAAAGCAGCGACTGCGCCAAAAACAACTGCCGCTTGTCGCCGCCGATAATACCGAAGGTTTTGATGTTGCTCATAAAAAACACCTGCATTGCAATAGACTTTACACTGTATCTTATGCAAGGCAGGTGAAGGTGTGATAGGTTATCATTCGTAACGCGTAATAAACAGCGTTAAGCCACGCCGTTAACCCGACGTTTCCGATTCATCTGCGCCTTCCAAAGGCATTCTGCTTTTATCAGGGCGCACACATGGGTGCGCCCCTACGGTATTTCAAATAGGATGGATTTAAAAACAACGTATCTTACGCCGTTAGTCCGACGTTTCCAAAAAAACGATTGTTCCGTAGTCGTCCCGAAAAAACGTTTTGCCTGCTGAAACGCCGGACACGCCGTTAACCCGACGTTTCCAAAAAACCGACCTCTCCAAAGGCGTCCTAAAAAAGACGTCCTAAAAAAAGCAAAACAGGCCGCCGATTGGCAGCCTGTTCCGCGATTGTGTGTTTTATGAAAATGAATGCTCTAAGAACGCAATTCATTTTGCCGAATTCCAATGAAACCAAACCGCAAGATGTTGCGGTTATCCGTTTCTTTTTGTCTATTATACAATTTCAACGCCCTTTTTTCAAGCCTGAAAAAGTGGATTTGTCTTAACTAAACATGCAAAATGACGTTTTGCACAATAATTTTCGACAAAGTTTGTGCAAGATTTTTTGACTTTTTCGTGATTCAGTTGTTTTTCAAAACATCAAAAATTTGTTTGTTGACAAATGTTACAAAAATTTCATTTTGTTTTTGACATGCTTTATAATATTATTGAAACATTTTTTGATTCTTTTTTGCGTTATTCTGCTTCCCTATTTGACAAAAGTTCAGTATTAATGCGCTTTTTCCGGCTTTGTGGTGCGGAGCCGGCAACGCCTTTTTCCGGCATAAAAAAACTACGAAGTTGTAATATTTTTCTTTGTCGGAATTAAATTTTTACGCATTGTCCTGACAATCGCCCAATGCCCTGTTTTTTATGAATAACAAAACAATTTTCGAACATTCGTTTGACTATTGTACAAAAATGCGTTATAATAGAATCAGGAACCAAGGTTCCGATGAGCACGCCCCGACTCATGAACGAATAACCACACCTTATTGCAAAAACGAAAGGACGAAGAATGAACTACACACAATGGGCACACGAATATGAAGAAACCGCCAACGAGCTTGACAAGGTTGTCACCAGATTAAAACGCGAGCGCAAAAGCGCGTGCGACTCGGTCAAAAAGGAGCTTGCCGACAAGATTGTGTTTTATCGCGGCTGCCGCAACGAGTGCATTAAAATCGCGAACCATTTGATGAACCGTCAAAGAGGGATTTTCTGATGAAAACCAGGCTGCAATATTTTGACGAAAAAAACACCTCGCTGCTCTGCTTTCAGCTTTATCGGCAGAAAACAGGCGGCGTAAACAGCCGTGAGCTGGCGCGGATGAGAGCGCTGATGCTGACGGCACTGGAAAAAGAGCTGACGCCGCTGCAAAAAATCTGTCTGACCGAATACATCATGCACGGCACCAAGCAAAAAGCAATTGCAGCGTCGCTGGGCTTAAACCCGTCCACTGTTTGCCGCCATATTGCGGCAGGCATGAAAAAACTGAAACACGCGGCAGCGTATTATTGCGCCTAGCAGCGACAAAAAGAGCCGGCTTTTCAGCCGGCTCTTGTTATTTTTGGTTTTGTTTACTCAATAAAGCCCGCAAGCGCTCTTTGAATAGCAGTGACGTCGCGAACGTCCACTTTTCCGTCGGCGTTTGCGTCAGCCGCGAGCATTTGTGCGTCGGAAAGCGCGTCGAACTCGGCGAGATAACGCTGCAGCGCGGTCACGTCGTCGATGGACAGCTTGCCGTCACCGTTCACGTCGCCGGAAACATATTCGCCGCCGTTGAGGCTAAGCAGCAGGTTAATCAAATCCGTTTCCTCCTGCTCCTCAAAGCCGCGCTCCGTAATGCTGTCGATCACCTCCTGCGGAGTAAGATAGAGGTCGCCGAGAATCCGGGTGATGTTGGCGGCCGAATTCATTGTGCTGTCGCCGTAGTTGTGATGGAGATAATCAACGGTGTATGTCAGCGGAATGGTTTTGTCGTCGTCATAGGTCGGGTCCTCAAATCTGCTTGCCCACTGGATGTTATAAAGCCTGCGCGAAACACCGGTGCTCATGTCCGTTTCCCAGTCGCCGGTCATAAAAATCATATCGCCGATAAAATCTTTTCTGAAAAGCAGGCGGTTGGTTGCTTCAGACCCATCGTCGACAATCGTCACGGAATACGTTTCGTCGTCTTCATAGGGAACGTTGTGTTCGGCAAGGTCATATGACCAAATGCCGTCGCCCTCGTCGGTCATCAGCATGTCGTCGCTGCCCCAGTTAAACAACGCTCCGTCCTCATTTTCGATGAGCAGGCTGAGGTTTCTGACGCCGGGCAAAAGCTCGGGGTTGACAAGGAAATAAATCTTGCTGTTGTCGCGCTTTTCCCAAACGGGCGGATCGGGGTCAACCGGCGGATTTTCGTTGGGGAAAAACGTAAAGCCGGCGTTCAGCGTGTCGCCGTAATCCTGCCAAAGCTCAACGATGTAGGTCTTGCCCGCGTCAAGTGTTGCGCTTTCGTAATTAGACATATCGTCGGTCAGCTCGCAGAGCACGTTAAAGCTCTCGTCATACAGACGAATCGCAACGTCTGAATTATCGCGGTCGATATGCAGGTCGCCGTATGCTTCGGCGGTATAGCTATAGAACGCGCGGTCGTCCACCTTTAAGTTTTCAACGCGGTTATCCGCAACCGGCAACGCCTCCAAAGCGGAAGCGTCGGGCAGTCCGCACACGGTGCAGAAGCCGTCCTCAAAGTGATGGTCGCCTGTTTTTTCAATGAGGTGGTAGTCAAATATCTCACCGCAGACTTGGCAGGTAAAGCGCGTCATGCCGGTGTGTCCGCAGTCGGCAGGATAAACCTCATAGTACCAGTCGTGGTTGCCTGTGGGCTCAAACCATTCCACTTCACCAAGCCACTCCATGCAGTCGAGACACCGGTAGCCCTCGGTATGGCCCCACGTGCCGCAGGTTGGCTCCGTGGCAGGCATAAATTCTACGTTTTCGTGCTTGCATTCATCCGACGGATCGTCGACGGGATTGTTGGCATCGGGGTCAAAGCCGGTTTCTTCATACGCCTGCAGCTGCTGTTCCTTGGTCAGGCCCAGCTTGGCAGCGGTCTCGTCGGCAATCTGCGACATAGGTTCTTCTCTGAACATAGCGGCGTTGCGGATGCCGTCATTGCCCTCTGACTTGAGAAAATTACAAAACATGCCGTAGGGCGTTTCGCCCTTCCAATATGCTTCGCCGATAACGTTGCCGATTGAGGTTATCGCCACGGGCGGCGCATAAGTGCTGCGGTCGGCATTTGCCCATTCGACGTAGTAGCTATGTTTGTTGCTGTCTAGGTTGTTTTCAACTATGTTGCCGCCGTCGAGATATGCCAAGTCGCCCAAACACGCGCTGCCGAAAATCAAATCGCAGGTTTGAGTGCTCCAGTCGGCGGTAAAAATCACGCCGTACTCCTTGCTGTCGTCAAGCTCGAAGCCCTTTGCGGCGAGGTCAAACGACCAAATGTTGTCGCCCTCGTCGGTCATTCTGCCTTTTTTGCT
>CADBSZ010000240.1 GCA_902797525.1 uncultured Ruminococcus sp.
AGCGGACCGCTTTTCATAAAAATCAGCGGAACCAGCAAAAATACGGCAAAAATAACAATCGCATAGGGAAGATATTTTTTTATTATTCCGTTCATAGATACCTCCGTCAGTTATCTTTTCACATACAAATTGATTATACTATTATCCAACGGAAAAATCAAGCCTTTCAAAAACGCGAAAAATCGTATTTCAGGTTCAATCGTGCTTGACATCGGCGGCAAATTGGCATAAAATAAAGCTGTGGTGTTGTCTGCACCGCATGAATTTGTTGATTAATGTGAGGTGAATTTTGAATGGACGCAGCCGGAAGTATAGGCGCGGTTCCCGGGCGAGGGCGCAGCATAAATGAACGGCATTCGGCGTTCATTTCACCCGACTGACCGGAGAACCCGTCTTTCCGCAACAAAGAGGAGGAGAGATGATGGTTCAGGTAAACGTCACACTGACGCAGACCATAAAAAAACTGCTCGAAGAGAAAAAATTTGCCACTCTTCGGGACATCCTCATCACCATGATGCCCTACGACATCGCGGCGGTGTTTGAGGAAATGCAGGATGAAAAAATGCCCATCCTGTTCAGGCTTCTGCCCAAGGAACTGGCGGCGGAAACCTTTGTAGAAATGGACGAAGATACGCAGCAATTTTTGATTCACGGCTTTTCGGACAGCGAGCTCAAAGAGGTTGTTGACGAGCTGTTTGTCGACGACGCGGTTGATCTGATTGAGGAAATGCCGGCAAACGTCGTCAAGCGTATTCTCCGCCAGGCGGACAAGGATATGCGCAAGCAGATTAACGAGCTGCTCAAATATCCCGAGGACAGCGCAGGCTCGATTATGACCACCGAGTTTATTTCGCTGCGCCCCGACATGACCGCCGAAATGGCGATTAAGCGTATTCGCCGCACCGGCGTTGACAAGGAGACAATTTACACCTGCTATGTCAACGACGAAAACAACAAGCTCATCGGTATTACAACCGTAAAGGATTTGCTGCTTGCCGCGGACGACGATGTGGTGCAGGACATCATGGAGGACAACGTGATTTCCGTGCACACCCTCGACGACCAGGAGCAGGTGGCGCAGATGTTTTCCAACTACGACTTCCTCGCCCTGCCCGTTGTTGACAACGAGCAGCGCATCGTCGGCATCGTCACCATTGACGACGCCATCGACGTTATCCAGGAGGAGGCGACCGAGGATATCGAAAAGATGGCGGCGGTTTTGCCCTCCGACAAGCCCTACATGAAAACGGGCGTGTTCGGCATCTACCGCAAGCGCGCGCCGTGGCTGCTGGTGCTCATGCTTTCCGCAACCTTCACCAGCACCATCATTTCTTCGTTTGACAGCGTGCTCGCGCAGGTCATCATTCTGTCGTCGTTTATTCCCATGATTACTGGCTCGGGCGGTAACGCGGGCTCTCAGGCATCCGTTTCCGTCATCCGCGCGCTGTCGCTGGGCGAAATTGAGTTTAAGAGCATGTTCAGGGTGCTTTGGAAAGAATTTCGCGTGGCGATTCTCTGCGGTCTGACGCTTGCCGTGGCAAATTTCTTTAAGCTCTTGTTCTTTGATTTGCGCGGCTACACGGGCACCGGCGACCCGGTGCAAATTGCACTGGTGGTTTCGCTGACGCTTGTCGGCACGATTATCATGGCAAAAATTGTCGGCTCCAGCCTGCCGCTGCTCGCCAGCAAAATCGGCTTTGACCCTGCCGTTATGGCAAATCCGCTGATTTCCACGGTTTGCGACTCACTGTCGCTGCTGATTTACTTCGCGGTTGCCACCTCGGTTTTGCCGCAAATTTAAAAGGTTTATGACAAAGATAACAGGCGGTGCGCTTTTGCGCACCGCCTGTTTGCGCCGTAAAATTACGCCGCCTGATTGAAATAAATGATTTCCGCCTGCTTTTTCGCGCGCGGCTTTGCGGCGTGTTTGCGCACGGCGACAGGAGCCTGACGGCGCGGCGTGACTTTTGCGGCGGATGCGGCTTTGCGGCGCGTCGGGCGATTTGCCTTTCTTTTACCGCCGAACAAAATCGCCTTAGCCGAGCCTGCCGCTGCATAGCAAATAAAAACAAAAATGCAAAAATTAATCAGTGAATGAAACATATACCTTTCCTCCTCATGATTCCTTTTCGGAAAAATACCCGAAAAAGGCGAAGCTTTTGCTTCCATACTTTTATTATACAGGAACCACTGTCCCATAAACGACACAATGCTCGAACATTTATTTCGTTTTTTTAGAAAATCATGGCTGTTGACAAATAAAAACAAAAAGATTATAATAAATTGATATTATCTAATTTGGGGAGGCGCGCCCTCCCATTGTTTCGCAATAACGATATATAATCAGAAAACGGGTTCTTATACCGGCTGAAGGCCGCTTTTGACCGTATGGGAATTGCTACGTTTTGCCCCGCCGTGAATGAATGCTTTGAGAAAACGAACGCGGTCAAAGGCGGGACCGAGTGCAGCGGAACGCTGCTTTTGATAATGGAGGCTGTGTTTTGAAGTTAGGACTTGACATCGGCTCAACCACAATTAAGTGCGTTGTGCTCGACGATGACAACAAGCTGATTTACAGTACATATGAGCGCCATCTGTCGCAGATTACCGACAAAATCGCGGAGATCCTGAACCGTGTGCGCGGCGAAATCGACGGCGTTGAGCGTGCGTCGGTTGCGCTGTCGGGTTCGGCAGGCATGGGCGTTGCGCAGGACTGCGGCATCGACTTCGTTCAGGAGGTTTACGCTACCCGTGTGGCGGCGAACACCTTTATCCCCGGCACCGACGTTGTGATTGAGCTGGGCGGCGAGGACGCGAAAATTCTGTTCCTGACCGGCGGCCTCGAGGTGCGCATGAACGGCACCTGCGCCGGCGGCACAGGCGCGTTTATCGACCAAATGGCAACCCTGCTCAACGTTCCGCTCGAGGAGCTTGACGAGCTTGCCAAGCAATATGAAAAAACCTATACCATCGCTTCGCGCTGCGGCGTGTTTGCCAAAACCGACATCCAGCCCCTGCTCAACCAGGGTGCGCGCAAAAGCGATATTGCCGAAAGCATTTTTAACGCCGTTGTCAGCCAAACCGTAGCAGGCTTGGCGCAGGGACGCGAAATTGAGGGCCAGATTGTCTATCTCGGCGGTCCGCTTACCTTTATGAGCGAGCTGCGCAACTGCTTTGACCGTACCCTCGGCACCAAGGGAATCTGTCCCGAAAATTCTCTCTATTACGTCGCCTGCGGCGCGGCGCTTTGCGCGGAGCAGGCCATCGACTTTGACGCGGTTATTGAAAAAGTAAAGAACTACCGCGGCTCGGGCAACTTTGCCTTTAACAAGCCGCTGTTTGAAAGCGAAGCGGAATATGAGGCGTTCACCGCGCGCCACAACCGCGCCACCGTTCCTCAAAAGGAACTCAAGGGTTACTCGGGCGGCGCGTATATCGGCATGGACGCAGGCTCCACCACCGTCAAGGGTGTGGTGCTCAACGAACAGGGCGAGCTTCTGTATTCCAAATACCTCCCCTCCAAGGGCAATCCCGTTGAAATTATCAAGGGCTTTTTGGAGGAGGTTTACGCCGTAAATCCCGGGCTGAACGTCATTTCCTCGGCTGTCACGGGCTACGGCGAGGACATCATCAAAAACGCGTTCGACGTGGACTACGG
>CADBSZ010000241.1 GCA_902797525.1 uncultured Ruminococcus sp.
AAGATCGTCAACCCGATCTTGACCTCAACCGGTATGCTCAAGCTCAAAAAGATGCACATTTCGGGCTTCAAGGTCGCCGTCATTCCGATTCTGTACTACAAAAATACCAAGCTCAGCAAGGCAGTGAACCGTCTGTTTATCGAAGCGGACAAGGCGGTACACAACGGCGCGAATATCCTGATTCTCTCCGACAGGGGCGTGGACGAAAACCGTCTGGCGATTCCGTCCTTGTTGGCGGTGTCGGCGCTGCATCAGCATCTGGTCGCGACAAAACGCCGCACCTCTCTTTCGATTGTATTGGAAAGCGGCGAGCCGCGCGAGGTGCACCACTTCGCCACGCTGCTTGCCTACGGCGCGAGTGCCATTAATCCGTATCTGGTGCACGAAACCATTCACGAGCTGATTCACGATGATTTGCTCGACAAGGACTACTACGCGGCGGTAGAGGACTACAACGACGCGGTGCTGCACGGCGTGGTGAAAATCGCTTCCAAAATGGGCATTTCTACCCTGCAATCCTACCAAGGCTCCAAGAATTTTGAAGCAATCGGACTCGGCAAGGAGCTGATTGACGCCTACTTTACCGGCACCGTCAGCCGTATCGGCGGCATTACCTTAGAGGACATTGAGCAGACCAATGACCGCCTGCACACCGCCGCCTTTGACCCGCTGGGCTTGTCCGTCAACGAGGCGTTGCCCTCACGCGGCGGTCACAAAATCCGCAGCGGCAAGGAGGAGCACCTCTACAATCCGCAGACGATTCACGCGCTGCAAACCGCGACAAAAACTAACAATTATGACCGTTACAAGGAGTATTCCAAGCTGCTGAATGAGGAAATGGAGCCCGTCAGCCTTCGCGGACTGCTCGACTTCAACTACGCCGAAAATCCGGTTCCGCTTGATGAAGTGGAGAGCGTGGACAGCATTGTGCGGCGCTTCAAAACCGGCGCCATGAGCTACGGCTCCATCTCGCAGGAAGCACATGAAGCCTTGGCAATTGCCATGAACAAGCTCGGCGGCAAGTCCAATTCCGGCGAGGGCGGCGAAAGCCCGGAGCGCATGGCGACAAAGGGCACGGAAGAAAACCGCTGCTCTGCGATTAAGCAGGTCGCTTCCGGCCGCTTCGGCGTGACCTCGGCGTATCGCAATTCCGCCGACGAAATCCAAATCAAAATGGCGCAGGGCGCAAAGCCCGGCGAGGGCGGTCACCTTCCCGGCAACAAGGTCTATCCGTGGATTGCCAAAACGCGCCATTCCACGCCCGGCGTGTCGTTGATTTCACCGCCTCCTCATCATGATATATACTCCATTGAGGATTTGGCGCAGCTCATTTACGACCTCAAAAACGCCAACAAACGCGCGAGGATTTCCGTCAAGCTCGTCAGCGAAGCGGGCGTGGGTACCGTCGCGGCAGGCGTCGCCAAGGCAGGCGCGGAGGTGATTCTGATTTCCGGCTACGATGGCGGCACCGGCGCAGCGCCGAGGAGCTCCATCTACAACGCGGGCTTGCCGTGGGAACTGGGACTTGCCGAAGCGCACCAAACCTTGATTCTCAACGGCTTGCGCGACAAGGTGATTATTGAAGCCGACGGCAAGCTGATGACCGGTCGCGATGTGGCGGTTGCCGCCATTCTCGGCGCGGAGGAATTCGGATTTGCAACCGCGCCGTTGGTAACGCTCGGCTGTGCCATGATGCGCGTCTGCAATCTGGATAGCTGTCCCTTCGGCGTGGCAACGCAGAACCCTGAGCTGCGCAAGCGTTTCAAGGGCAAGCCGGAATATGTGATGAACTTTATGCTGTTCATCGCGCAGGAGCTGCGCGAGTACATGTCCAGGCTCGGCATAAGAACCGTTGACGAGCTGGTCGGCAGAACCGATTTGTTAAAGCAGAAGAACAGCGAGGACAAAATTGATTTGTCGCTGCTGCTCAACACCGGTTTTGCAGGCGAAACCATCAGCTACACCCATAAAAATAAATACGATTTCAAGCTTGCCGAAACCCTTGACGAGCGCGTTATTTTGAAAAAGCTGAAAAAGGCAAAGAAAATTGAAATCGACGTCAAAAATACCGACCGCTCCGTCGGCACTGCCATCGGTTCGGAAATCACAAAAAAATTCGGCGACACGCTGCCCGACGATACCTACCAAATCGTATGTAACGGCGCAGGCGGTCAGAGCTTCGGCGCGTTCATTCCGAACGGCTTGACCATGGAGCTGCGCGGCGACAGCAACGACTATTTCGGCAAGGGA
>CADBSZ010000242.1 GCA_902797525.1 uncultured Ruminococcus sp.
GTAAAATCGGGGCAGCCGAGCGCCTTGCAGGCTTGATAAATTTCATTGCCGCTGCTTTTAAAATCATTGAGAATCACCAGCGGAGCGGCGGCGTTTTCCGCCCGAAAAATGTCAATCATCTTTTCGCCGATTGTCAGGCGCACGCGCGTCGCCCCCTTTCTGTATTTATTATAGCATTTTTGACAAGCGGTTCAAGTGCGCGGCAGCAAAAAGCATGCCGAAAAACAAAAACGCCGTGACAAAAGCCACGGCGCGTTTACTTCGGGAATTAACCGACAGACCTGCCCAGAATCACAATGTAGTCCATCGAGTTGGTTTCATCGGGCATATAGCTTCCGGTGATGCTCAGCCGCAGAATTTCTCCCTTGGAGTTGGTAATTTCAAAGCTGTCGGTAAACGACTCGGAATTTTTGATTTTTTTCATAATGCCGCGGTGAACGGCAAGGCTGTTTTCGGTGGAGAACCGTTTGTAAAATACGTCGCTGTTCAGCTCCTCCTCCAACGTGCGCGCGCTCATGCCGATGTCGCTTTCAAGACCGTTAAACAGCACGGAAAAACGCAGCTCGTCGTCGGGCGTGCGCGACAAAAACAGCACCGTGTCGGTCGAAATGTGCGACAGCCACGCCATCTGCTTTTCCAGCGTGCTCAGCTTGGTGATGTTGCGCACCGAGCCGTAAAAGATTTGGCTTTCGCCCTCGTTTTGCAGATAATAAAAATGCATGTAGAAGGTGGTCAGCGAGCCGTCGGTTTTATAAAAGTGCAAAATGCCCTTCGAGCCGTTTAACCGGTCGCACACCGCCTCGTGCAGCAGCTGCGTCAGCCGGGGAATGTCCGCCTTCGGCAAAAACCGCCGAATGTCGTCCAGCCTTTCCTTAAAGTCCGGCACGTTCACCGCTTCATAAAACTGCTCGTTGTAGCGCACAATGTCCACCTCGTCGCCGTGCAGGGAGTAAAGCGCGCACGGACCGAGGATATTGTTGAGCATGGTGTCGCTGTAGATGTTGTTGTCAAGCAGCTCGTGCAGCTTAAACTGCTGGTTTGCCTTAAAGGAAATGCCCGAGGTGTCAATCTTGTCCGGGTCGGCAATCAGCTTTTCATAATCTGCGGCAGGCATGGGGCGGTAAAAATAATAGCCCTGAATATAACGGCAGCCCAAATCCTGCAAAAAGTCCTTTTGCTCCTTTGTTTCAACGCCCTCAACGATAATCGGCACGCCGATGGTTTGCGTCATGTTGGTGACGGATTCAAGAATTTGGATGCTGCGCTCCTCATCGTCCTCGTCCATATTCAAAAGCTGTGCGTCCAGCTTGACAATGTCAATGTGCAGGCTCTTGAGCATATTCAGCGAGGAATAGCCGCTGCCAAAGTCATCCATCAGCACCGTAAAGCCCTTTTCGCGCAGGGAACGCACGGTGTTGCGGACAACGGAGGTGTTGGAAATATAGGAGGATTCGGTAATTTCTATTTTAATCAGGCTGCGCTCCAGCGCGTATTTTTCCGCCAGGCTTTCAAAGGCGGCGGGCAAATCGGTGTGCAGAATATCGGCGACCGATACGTTCACCGACACGGGAAGCGGCACATGGCCGTCCTCAATCCATTCGTGCTGCCAGCGGCAAACGCTTTCCCAAATATACAAATCCAAATCGGTAATCAGTCCGCGCTTTTCGAGCACGGGGATAAACACATTGGGCGGCACCACCGTGCCGTCGGGCTTCATCCAGCGCGCCAGCGCCTCGGCGCCCACGATTTTGCCCGAGGACGCGCGGCACTGCGGCTGCAAATAAAACACAACCTCGCGCCGGCGAAGCGCCTGCAAAAAGTCGGCAAGCACGCGGTACTCCTCGTCGGTGCGCAAAAACATATTTTTTTCATAAACGCGAATGCGGCTGTGATAGCTCTCCTTTGCCACCTGCGCCGCCAAAAACGCGCGGTCGAGCAAATCCATCAGCTTGCAGCCCTCCTCGACGATACACACGCCGAAGGCAGGCAAAAATCCGCCGCTGCTGCCGCGCGAGCCGATGAGCCGCGAAATGTCCTCAAACAGGTTTTCAATCAACTCGGCGTTATAGGGCGTCATCAGGCAAAAGTCGTCCTGGCCGAAATACCCCGCCGTGCCGTCGGTATGCTCGCTAACCGCCTGAAGCGCCGCGCCGATTTGCGCCATCAGCAAATCGCCCTCGCTGTGGCCGTACCATTCGTTGAACAGCTTAAAGTTTTCAATGTCAATCGACACAAAACACCAGTTATTGCCGCTGTTTTTCAGCCGCCGCTCAGCGTCGCGGATAAAGGCGCGTTTTCTCAGCAGTCCGGTCATTTCGTTGCGGTTGTTGTCGCCGGACTTAGCGTCGTCGCTCAGCCCCAGCTCGCGCGTTTTGCGGCTGTGGCAGTCAAACACATACAGGCGCAGAGCGTTGGGCGCCAGTCCGTAGGCTTCGCCCGTCAGCAGCACCATTTCCACCCAGTTCCAGCCTTCGCCGACCAAACGAAAACGGTATTCGTCGCAAAACAGGCCGGGGACCTCGGAACAGCTCAGCCTCAGCGCAACGGTTTCGGGGTTGAGCAGCTCAATAAATTTGTTGCGCTCGTCGGGATGAATCAGCTTTTCGGATATGCCGATAAAAAGCTCCTTAAAATTCCCCTGCGACAGCGGCAGGGCAAATTTTTTCGGTACATGAAAAAGGCTTTTAAAGGTTTGCCTGCCCAAATCAATTTCATACAA
>CADBSZ010000243.1 GCA_902797525.1 uncultured Ruminococcus sp.
AAAGTCAAAGTGGTTCCGGGAGCTGCTTGACGTTCAGGAGGAAATTGCCGCCAAGCGCTGCGCCGAAATGGTGGGACAAACCGAGCGCGTGCTCATCGAAGGTGTCAAGGAAAAAACCGGTGAATTAAACGCGCGAACAAGCGGCAACATTATTGTGGAGCTGGAGGGCGACAGTCATCTCGTCGGCACCTTCCAAAACGCAAAAATCACCAAAGCCCGCAACTGGATTTTAAAGGGCGAATTAATATAACGGAGGAATAAAAAATGGATGTAATCACAATGGCAAGAGAATTAGGCAAGGCCTTACAGCAGGAAGAAACCTACATCAAATGGCACGAGGCCCAAAAAACTGCCGACGCCGATTTGGAACTGCAGCAGCTCATCGGCGAGTTTAACTTAAAAAGAATGATTATTAACGATGAAGCCGGCAAGCAGGACAGAGATCAGGAAAAGCTCACACAGGCAAACAAAGAAATGCGAGAGGTTTATTCCAAAATCATGTCCAATAACAATATGATTGCCTACAATGACGCAAAATCCGCGTTTGACGCAGTGCTTAACCGCGTCAGCGCTATTATTCAGCAGAGCGCGCAGGGTGCCGATCCCGACACCGCAGACGCGGTCGACTGCACCGGAAGCTGCAGCACCTGCGGCGGCTGCTCCTAAGCAAATCATTTTTTGAAAGGGTGTGAGGTAAATGGCGGAGCTTTCTCCGATGATGAAACAGTATTTTCAAATCAAAGAGCAAAACAAAGACTGCATTCTGTTTTATCGTTTGGGCGATTTTTATGAAATGTTCTATGACGACGCCAAGATCGCTTCCAAAGAGCTTGAACTCACACTCACCGGCCGCGACTGCGGACAAGCAGAGCGCGCACCGATGTGCGGCGTGCCGTTCCACAGCTGTGAAAGCTATATTGCGCGCTTGGTCGCCAAGGGCTACAAGGTTGCTATTTGTGAGCAAACCGAGGATCCGAAAGCTGCAAAGGGATTGGTGAAACGCGACATCATTCGCGTCATTACTCCCGGCACGGTAATGGAACAGAGCATGCTCGAGGAGGGCAGGAACAACTACATTTCCTGCATGTACTCCGCGCAGAAAATAATTGGTCTTTGCTTTTGCGATATTTCCACAGGAGAATTATACGCAACCGAAATCACCGGAAAAGACAGCGTTAATATTCTCACTAATCAGCTTTCAAGCTACAGTCCGCGCGAGATTCTTTTGGGCGGCGATGTGATTAAAATCAAAGAGCTGCCAACCTTCATCAAAAACCGCCTTTCCGCAGGCGTTGAAATGCTCGAGGATTCAAAATTTGATTTGGCGCTTTGCGAGCAAACTGTTTTGGACCAATTCGGCGCTGAGTACGACGCGGTTAAGGACAAGCCTGTGCTTTTGTCCGCGGTCGGCGCGCTGATCAATTACCTCAAAGAAACCCAAATGACCGGTCTTGAGCGTATCAGCCACATTGAATGTTATTCCGAAGCGCAGTACATGCGCCTTGACTTTAACACCCAGCGCAACCTCGAATTGACGCAGACCATGCTCACAAAGGAAAAGCGCGGTTCGCTGCTTTGGGTGATTGACAAAACCAAAACCGCCATGGGCAAGCGCCTGATTCGCTCGTGGCTCGAGCATCCACTTATGAATATTTCCAAAATCAACAACCGTCAGGCGGCGGTTGAGGAGCTTGTCAACGACACGGTGCGCCGTTTGGAAATTACCGAGAATCTGACCGGCATTTTTGATATCGAACGTCTGATGACCAAAATCGTCTATGGCTCGGCAAACGCGCGCGACCTGCGCTCTCTTTGCGCTGCGATTCAAAATCTGCCGCAAATCGCCGGACTGATTTCCGATTGCCAATCTTCGCATTTAAAGCTCGTGTACCGCAATCTCGACTTGCTTGAGGACATCCACGCGCTGATTGACAGCGCTATTGTGGACAGTCCGCCGTTCACCGTTCGCGAGGGCGGCATGATTAAGCGCGGTTATGACCAAGAGCTTGACGTTGTTGTGTCCGACATGACCGACTCCAAGGACATTCTGGCGCGCATTGAGACCGAAGAAAAGGAAAAAACGGGAATTCCGAAGCTGCGCGTCGGTTACAACAAGGTTTTCGGCTACTACATCGAAGTCACCAATTCCTATAAATCACAGGTGCCCGACACCTACATTCGCAAGCAAACGCTCACCAACTGCGAGCGTTACATCACGCCCGACCTCAAAGAAATTGAGTCGCGGATTCTCGGCGCAAAGGATCGAAGCGTTGCGATGGAATACGCTATTTTTGATTCCATCCGACAAACGGTCGCACAAAATTTGGAGCGGATTCAGCGCACGGCAAAAGCACTCGCCGCGCTGGACGTTATCACTTCTCTTGCAAACGTCGCGTCTGATAACCGCTATGTCCGTCCGGAGGTAAACCAGTCCTCCGTGATACATATCAAAAACTCGCGCCATCCTGTGGTGGAGGTTCTGCTCAAGGACGCGCCCTTTGTTCCGAACGATGTTCACCTCGACAGCAAGGGCGACCGCGTGGCAATTATTACCGGCCCTAACATGGCAGGTAAGTCAACCTACATGCGCCAAATCGCGCTGATTGTGCTTCTTGCGCAGATGGGCAGCTTTGTGCCTGCTTCTTTTGCGCAAATCGGTATTGTCGACAGCATTTTCACGCGCGTCGGAGCGTCCGATGATTTGGCTTCGGGACAGTCTACTTTTATGGTAGAGATGAGCGAGGTTGCGCATATTGTTAAATCCGCCACCTCAAAAAGTCTTTTAATTCTCGATGAAATCGGCAGAGGCACCTCGACCTTTGACGGAATGAGTATTGCGCGCGCGGTGCTCGAATTTTGCGCCGACAAAAAGAAACTCGGGGCAAAAACGCTGTTTGCTACGCATTATCACGAGCTGACTGTAATGGAGCAGCTGCTCGACGGTGTAAAAAACTTCAATATTGCCGTCAAAAAACGCGGCGACGACATCACCTTCCTGCGCCGTATCATTCCCGGCGGCGCGGACGACAGCTACGGCATCGAGGTTGCCAAGCTTGCCGGCGTTCCTAATTCCATTATCAACCGCGCCAAGGAGATTCTTTCCGAATTGGAAAGCGGTAAGGGAGAGGCAAATTCCGAGCATTATCACGCGAAAGGTGAAAACGCGCAGTTGTCTTTAATGGCGACTGTCGAAAGCCCTGTGATTGAACGGTTGCAGGAGATTGATTTGAACACCTTAACGCCGATTGAATCCATGAACTTGTTGTACGAACTGAAAAAACTGATTTAAAATCTCTAATTTTTCATAGAAAGGCGGTGACATCATGGGAGTAATTAATGTATTGGATAAGCATGTTGCCGAGCTGATTGCGGCAGGCGAGGTGGTTGAACGCCCGGCTTCCGTCATTAAGGAGCTGGTGGAAAACGCCATCGATGCAGGAGCCAAAAATATTACCGTTGAAATCAAAAACGGCGGCACCACTTTCATGCGTGTGACCGACGACGGCAGCGGAATCGCCAAGGATGATGTCAAAGTGGCGTTTCTGCGCCATGCCACCAGTAAGGTCAAGGAGGAAGACGATCTTGACCGTATCGCTACGCTTGGCTTTCGCGGCGAAGCGCTCGCTTCCATTTGCGCGGTGTCGCGCTTACGGCTTATTACGCGTAACGTCAACGAGGACGTCGGTTCGGTCTATCTGATTGAAGGCGGCGAAGAAATCAGCTTTGACGACGCCGGCTGCCCTGTCGGCACCACCTTCGTCGTGCGCGATTTATTCTATAACATTCCCGCGCGCGCTAAATTTTTAAAAAAAGACGTTTCCGAGGGTAACGCAGTGGCAAATATCATTGACAAAACCGCGCTGTCCCATCCCGAAATCGCTTTCACCTTTATCCGTGACGGCAAGCAATCGCTTAAAACCTTCGGCGACGGCAAGCTGCTATCCGCCATCTACGCGGTATTCGGCAGAGAATTTGCAAATGGTCTGATTCCCGTTGACTATCAGCTTGACGCGATTAAGGTGACCGGCTACGTTTCCAAGCCCGTTCACGCCCGGCCGAACCGCAAAATGCAAAACTTCTTTATCAACGGCAGATATGTGCAGTCGCGCACCGCAATGGCGGCGCTTGACGAAGCGTTCAAGCATTCCGTAATGGCCGGCAAATTTCCGTCCTGCGTGCTCAATCTGGAACTGCCGTTTGAGGTAATCGACGTCAACGTCCACCCGGCTAAAATCGAAGTGCGTTTCATCAACGAGCGCCCGGTATTTGACGCGATATATCACGCGGTCAAGTCCGCGCTTATGCAGTTTGATACCAAAAAGCAGGCGGTTTTCAAAAATGACTCCGCTTTTAATGATATCCGTAAATTCAGCCCCTTCAAAAATGCCGAGGTAATTCTCAATCATCCGTCTCAGCCGACGCAAAAGCCGGTTGTGCC
>CADBSZ010000244.1 GCA_902797525.1 uncultured Ruminococcus sp.
AAACACCGCCGGCGGATGCTGCAAATCCGCGTCCATCACCACCACATAGTCGGCGGTGGTGTGCTGCAAACCGGCATACATGGCGGCCTCCTTGCCGAAATTGCGCGAAAAAGAGATGTATTTAACGTTGTCAAAGCGGCGCGCGAGCTGCTTCATCACCAAATAGGTTTTGTCGCGGCTGCCGTCGTTGACGAGAATATAGCGGAAGGCATAGCCGGGCAGCGTGTCGATGACCTTGTTGGTTTCCAGCACAAAATGCTCCAGTCCTTCCTCCTCGTTGTAGCAGGGAACAACCAAATCAATTGTTTTCATTTTTATCACCTATCTGTTATTATAACAAAGCGGTGCGCAAAAGTCCAACTTTTTTGAAAGAATTATCCGTTTTTCGCAAACTTTTTGTTTACCTGCGCGCAAAAACGTGGTACAATATATTTTAGATTTTGTTTAAACGCGTTTCAATGATGATTGCGATTCAACATTCCCACAATACATCACGGAGGTTTATCTTTTATGCCTATTATCAAAACACTGAGAGAGCCGCGGACGATTCCCGAAAAGCTCTCGGCGTTTGGAAAGCGCAACCTGTTTGTGTGGCTTGCGTTCGTTATTCCGCTGGCGCTGATGTTTACGGCGTACGCGCTGATGAACGTTGCGCCGTTCGGCGAAGCGAACAAGCAGATTTTGGTGACCGACCTTTGGCACCAGTATTATCCGTTCCTCTCGGACTTCCAAAACAAGCTGCAGCACGGCGAAAGCCTGTTTTGGTCATGGTCGGTGGGCGGCGGCGTCAACTATTTTTCGCTGATGTCCTACTATTTGGCAAGCCCGATGAACTTTTTGTCGGTGTTTGTGTCGCCTGATTATCTGCGCGAATTTCTTGCGATTTCGGTTGCGGTCAAAATTTCGCTGGCAGGCGCGTTTATGGCGTTTTTCCTGAAAAGCCTGTTTAAGCGCAACGATTTGTCGCTGGTGATTTTCGGCGTCAGCTTTTCGTTTTGCGCGTTCTTCATGGGCTATTACTGGAACACCATCTGGCTCGACACCGTGTGCATTACGCCGCTGGTGGCGCTCGGCGCGCTCAAGCTCCTCAGCGAAAACAAGTTCCGCCTTTACACCGTCATGCTGGCGCTCTCGCTGGTGACCAATTACTACATCGGCTTTTTCGCCTGCATTTTCATTCTGCTGATTTTTATTTGCTACCATATTGTGCGCTGGCAGAACTTCAAGGTGTTCGGCGTAAACATTTTAAAATTCGTTGTGTTTACGGTGCTCGGCATCGGTCTGACGGCGTTCTTTGTGCTGCCTGCGTTTATGGCGCTGCAAAACACGCACGCGAGCGGCAGCACCTTCCCCAAGGATTTTGCGACGAACATCGGCGGCAGCAACGACCTCATCGGCGTGCTGCGCGGACTCAAAAGCATTACGGGCAACATGATTAACTTCACTGTTGCCGCCAACAAGGAAATCGACGCGATGCCCAACATCGCCTGCGGCGCGGTTCCGCTGTTTTTCGCGTTTGTCAACCTTGTTTCAAAGGAAATCAAGCTGCGCGAAAAGCTGGTGAGCGTGGGACTGGTGCTGTTCTTCTTCCTCAGCTTCATCATCCGCCAGCTCGACTATATCTGGCACGGCTTCCACTTCCCGAACATGATTTACTACCGCTTTAGCTATCTGGTCAGCTTTGTGGTCATCGTCATGGGCTTCCGCGCCTTTATGAACATCCGCCGGCTCACGCTGCTGCGCGCGGCGGCGGCGTCCGTCCTCAGCTTTATGGTGCTGTTGATGGAATTCGACTTCTCGGGTGTGAAAAATCCCGACGGCGATGGGCCGTATGACCAGGGCGTGTTCAACATGTTCGCGGTCAAGGACCACAGCCGCGAGGACAGAATGAGCTGGGTGGCTCCCACGCTGATTGCCGTGGCGATTATCTTTGCGCTGATTACGGTGCTCGTGATTTTGTATACCAAGCGCGTTGTTCCCATGCAGGCGGTTGTGATTTCGCTGGCAATTATCGTCGTGGCGCAAAGCGGCTACACGGCGTTCTTCGGCGTCAACGTCACCACCGTCACCACCATGAGCGGCTATCCGCGCGGCGAGGGCGACACCGAGGCGATTATCAATTATATGAACGATTTGGAGCAGGATACGCCCGAGCTGTGGCGTGCCGAAACGGCGAGCACCCAAACGCTGAACGACGGCGCGCTCAACCACTATCACGGTCTGACGATGTTCAACTCGATGGCGAATGAAAAAATGACCTTGTTCTTCCAGAACTTCGGCATGGCGGGCTGGCAGTCGGGCAACCGCTTCACTTATTCGGAAAACTCGCCCGTCACCAATCTGTTTATGAACCTCAAATATATCATTTCGCGCGGCAACACCATCGGCAACACCTACGACTTGTCCGAGGTTTCGTCGTCGGGCACCACCAAGCTCTACCGCAACAGCCACTATCTGCCCATGGGCTTCATCGTCAACCGCGATTTGCTCAACTGGCAGGAGATTGAGGCGGAAAACAGCTTTGATATGTTTGAAAAGCAAAACGAATTTTTCCGCCTTGCCACGGGAATTAAGGAGCCTGTCTACACCAAAATCGCTGTGACGGGACAAAAGCACACCGACGCATCCCAGTTCAGCGTAACCGAGCGCGGCGACGGAAGCTATGCGTTTTCGTGTGTGCAGTCCGGCATAACCCCCACGCTGGAGTGGGAGTTCAGCACGGCAAAAAGCGCCTTGTATCTCGTCAGCACCAACATTGACAAGGGCGACACCATTGAAATTCTGCGCAACGGCAGCCCGACGTCGATTTCGGTGAATATGGGCAGACCGTATATTGCCGCCGCAGGCTATTTCAACCAGGGCGACACCCTGAGCGTCAAATGTCCGCTTAAGAAGGACGCAAGCGGCAGCGCAAAGGTGTATGTTTACCGCCTCAACCAAGAGGTGTTTGAGCAGGGCTACAACCTGCTGCGCGGCAGCACCATGACCACCACCTATTTCCGCAACGGCGGCAAGATGGAGGGCACCATTAACGCTGCGCGCGACGGCCTGTTTTACACCTCGATTCCCTACGAAAAGGGCTGGAAGGCATATGTGGACGGCGACGAGGTTGAAATAACCCCCGTCGGCGGTTCGCTGCTCGCGTTCCCGATTGACCGGGGCGAGCACGAAATCACCCTCAAATACGCGCCCAACGGCTTTTGGCCGGGACTGCTTGTGTCAATCGTCTGCGGACTCGGCTTTGCGGCGATGTGCGTGCTGGTGTATATCAGAAAACAAAAAGTCATTCCCGACTTTGCCAAGGATAGGGAGTTTATTCATTCATAATGCGTAATTAAGGGACGTGTGATTTTTTCACACGTCCCTGTTTTTATCCGGATAGGG
>CADBSZ010000245.1 GCA_902797525.1 uncultured Ruminococcus sp.
GCCGTCCACAACGCCGCCGGGGCCGACTGCCACTACGGTTGCGAACTGCGGCTTTTCCTGCGCCGCGGATGAGAGGATGATGCCGCTCTTGGTTTTTTCCTCCGCTTCTTCTACCTTTAAAACGACTCTGTCGAGTAAGGGATTGATAGTCATAAAAAATAGCCTCCTATTTTTGAAATACAATTGATTAGCACTCGTTATCCCTGAGTGCTAATTATATTTTACACCTTTTTTCGGAAATGTCAAGCGAAATTTGACTTTTCCTGATTTTCGATGAATTTATGTGAATTTAACCATTTTTAGGTTGACTTTTTCGTGTAATTATATTAAAATTGATTTGTATCTTTTATTTGGAGGAATTGTTATGAAATTCATTTCTGTGATAAAACGCACTCTGTGTGTTGTTTGCGCCGCCGCGCTGGTGTTTGCCCTGGGCGGCTGCGGCAAGGATAAGAGCAAAAAGACTGTTTCCGCGGTCACTTCCGGCGCCAACTACCCCACCGGCATCGCCGACCCCGGCCGGCTGACCAGCGAGGGCTATGAGCTGCCGTACAAGTATGACGACGGCTATGTGGGCGTGATGAAGGTTGTGGACGATTCCGCATATGAAACCGTCAGTGAAACGCCCGGCGGCAACATTGTGTTCCACCTCACCACCACAAAGTCCGAGGACGAGGTGAAGGCGTTTTACGATCAATACTTTTCAACGCTGCAAAAGGTGAAGCCGAAAAATGAAAACGATACTTCCGTCGGTTATTTTGATAAGGAAAAGCGCATGATTCTGTTTAACCTGAACGTTTGGACGGCAAACGGCAAAACCAACTACAAGCTCGGCGCCGAGGCCTGCGACAAGCTGGAGGACAGCAAGATTTGGCAGGCGGCTAACTGATTTAATGCGAACTGCATAATGATTAGCTTTGATGCTTTAACAGGCTTCTTCTTCGGAGGAAGCCTGTTTTTTAAGCGGTGGGTGGTTTTGGGATAAGCAGAAGCCGTATCCATACAATAATAAAAGGCAGACTACTCTTAAACAGAGAAGTCTGCCATAAATTTTATGACGCAGTGTGCGCTGCGAATTTTTAAAAGAGATCCTTGTTGTCAAGAGACTCCATGCCGTTTTCGTCCATGAGCTTTTGCGCGTGAGCAACGTCGTCCACGCGGAACACAACGTAAGCGCCGAGCGCCTCGGACGCGGTGAAGGCGTACATGTACTCGATGTTGATGTCTGCCTTGGCAAGGATGTCGATAACCTTATAGAGCGCGCCGGGATAGTCGCCCATTTTGACGGCGATGACGTCGGTGGTGTTGACCACAGTGTCCTCGCTGAGCACCTCCTGCGTTTTGGCGTTGTCGGAGGTAATCATGCGCAAAATGCCGAAATCCTTGGTGTCGGCAATACTCATCGCGCGGATGTTGATGCCGTTTTCGGCAAGGGCTTTGACGGTTTCAACCAGCTTGCCCTGCTTGTTTTCTACAAATACGGAAATTTGCTGAATAGCCATAATGTGCTCCTTTCTGCGTCAGTCATGCAGCTTGCGGTGGTCGATGACGCGCACCGCCTTGCCCTCGCTGCGCGCGATGGTCTTGGGCGGTACCAAACGCACCTTGGGACCGATGCCGAGCATGGTGCGCATCGCCTGTTCGAGCTTCTTTTCCTTTGCCTGGTTGATGGAAACAATGTCCGAGAACTGCTCGGGCGCCATTTCAACCTTGATTTCAAAGGTGTCGCTGTTATTGATACGGTCAAGCTCAATCTGATAGTTGGGCGTGTAGCCCTCCTTGAGCAGAACGGTCTCGATCTGGCTGGGGAATACGTTGACGCCGCGGATAATCAGCATGTCGTCGCTTCTGCCCATTGGTTTGGTCATTTTGACATGGGTTCTGCCGCAGGAGCATTTTTCACGGCTGAGCACGCAAATGTCGCGCGTGCGGTAGCGAATCATGGGGAACGCCTCTTTGTCGAGCGCGGTGAACACCAGCTCGCCCTTGCTGCCCTCGGGAAGCACCTCGCCGGTTTCGGGATCGATGACCTCAACATAGAAGTGGTCCTCGTTGATGTGCATGCCGTTTTGCGCTTCGCACTCGAACGCAACGCCGGGGCCGCTGATTTCGGTCAGTCCGTAAATATCATATGCCTTGATGCCGAGGCTCTTTTGAATGCTCTGACGCATTTCCTCTGTCCACGGCTCCGCGCCGAAGATGCCTGCCTTGAGCTTGTTGTCCCCGGGCTTGTAGCCCATTTCGGCAAGGGTTTCGCCGATATAGGCGGCATAAGAAGGAGTGCAGCAAAGAATGGTGGACTGCAAATCCATCATAAACTGGATTTGACGGTCGGTGTTGCCGGAAGACATGGGCAGCGTTAAGCAGCCGACCTTGTGTGAGCCTCCGTGAAGTCCGGCACCGCCGGTAAACAAGCCGTAGCCGTAACAAACCTGAACAACGTCCTCTTTGGTGCCGCCGACAGCAACAATCGCTCTGGCGCAGCATTCTTCCCACAAATCAATGTCATGCTGGGTGTAGAACGCAACAACGCGCTTGCCGGTTGTGCCGGAGGTGGACTGGATGCGGACGCAGTTTTTCAGGTCGGTGCCGAGCAGACCATAGGGATATGCCTCGCGCAAATCCGCCTTGGATAAAAACGGCAGCTTGTGAATGTCCTCTACGCCCTTGATATCCTCGGGCTTAACCCCCTTTTCGTCCATGAGGTCGCGGTAGTATTTTACGTTTTCATAAACGTGCTTGATCTGCCTGACGATTTTTTCATTTTGAATTGCCAGTATCTCCTCACGGGAGGCTGTTTCAATTTCGGGCTGAAAATAATTTCCCATCGGTATCACTCCTTCTATATCATGTAGAGAGTTGAGAGCAAAAGCAAAATCGGACAACGCGTCCTTTCGTTCCACTCCTGACTCTCAACTCCTAACCTTTTTAGGCAAACGCTGCTTTCATCAAATGCTTTCCTTTAAAGTAGTGACATTTTCTGCGAAAACGGCAACCCTTTTGTCGCTTCGCGACATTTCCCCTAACAGGGGAATTTCTTTGCGGCTGTCAATTTCCTGCAGTCAAACAGCGGGGAACGGGCAACCGCGAGGGTTGCCCCTACGAATTACAATCATAGGTCTACATTAATCAGCGGTTACTTAGAAATTATAGCCTAAGTCAAACGCCTTGAGGTTGACGTCAACGAACTGCGGCTTGACGGAAACCTTAATCGCCTCCACCCACTTGTCGTAGGCGATGTCGAAATACTTGGCGAGTCTGCCCATGAGCACGATGTTGACGCTCTTGGCGTTGCCTGCCTGCTGTGCAAGCGACAGCGCGTCGATTTCGTCCACAAACACACCCTTTGACTTCAGCTCGTCGAGCACGCCCTCGGGA
>CADBSZ010000246.1 GCA_902797525.1 uncultured Ruminococcus sp.
CGGTTATTCGGAATATTTTTAGCCTCCCTCAACAGGGCACAAAAATAAAGCCCCTTTTAGAGGTAAAGCTATTTTAGCATATATTTTTCGCTTTGTCAAGCCTTTTTTGCATAGATTGCAGGGGCCGGCATTGCTCGCCCCTGCAAATGACGCATTGTGTTTTACTACTGTTGGTCGCGCAGGGTGGAGAACTTTGAGGGCTTTTTCGCCTTAACCACCTCGGGCTTTACGGTTTTGCCCTTGTATTTGCGCGCGAACTTGGCGGCGATTTGCAGTTCTCTGCCGAATTTTTCGGTGAGCTTGGTGTACTCCGCGTCGTCGAGGCTGTTGAGCAGCACGGTGGTGATGACCGCGCGGGTGTCGGCGTCGCCGTTGCCGTACTGGGTGTCGAAAATGCCGGCGAGCTTTTCGAGCTCCTTGCCGTTCGCGGATTTGATGTAAGCGCCGAGCTTGGGCGCGATGTGCTCCTTGGCAAAGGTGGCGCCGCGGAACGGGAAGTAGCAGTCCTCCTCCGCCTGAATCTCCTCCTTCAGCTCGGGCAGCACTGCCACAAAGCGCTTGGCGAGGAACTTGGGGTCGGCGTTGCCGTCGTCGCTCTTTTTCTTTTTGCTCTTAACCTGCTTGGCGCGCTTGATGGCGCCGGTGTTGGACACGCCGTCCACAAAGTCGTTGGCAATACTTTCGGCGTCCTTTTGGGTGGACACAACGTCGTCATAAAGCCAGGTGGACAGGGTTTTCCAGTCGTTGTCGGGGCCGTCGTCGGTCATGGGGCAAGTGCGCAGCTGCATTTGCTGTCTGTCCTTGGCATAAAGCACCGAGTATGCCACGTTTGAGCTTGTGAACAGCGCAACCAAATCGTCGCCGTCATTGGCGATTTTTTCGCGTGTAAAGCCTGTTTTAACAAGCTCCTCCTCAACCTTGGCGGCGATTAAATCAAACGCCTTGCTGTATTCTAAAGTCATCGTTTTCTTCCTTTCGGTTTATATTTACTGATTATTCTCATTTTTTACATCGAATCGGGACACGAAATGTTGAACATCGTCAGCACGTTTTTAATCACGCTGCGCGTGCAGTCGCAAAGCGCCAGGCGCGCCTGCATCAGTCCCTCGTCCTCGCCCTTTACGCGGCAGGCGTTGTAGAACTTGTGAAACAGCGTGGCGAGCTGGGTGACGTAGCGCGTGACCTTGGTGGGGTCGTAGTCCCTTGCGGCGCTGATGACCTCGCCCGTATAGAGCGACAAAAAGTGAATCAGCTCCTTTTCCTCGGGAGCACTGAGCAGCGCAAGCTCCTGCTCGGTGCAGGCGCGCGGCGAAATGCCGTCCTTTGAAAGCGCCTTAAAAATGCTGCAAATGCGCGCGTGGGCGTACTGCACATAATAAACGGGATTTTGGTTGTCCTGCGTGACCGCCAAATCGAGGTCAAAGTCCATTTGGGTGTTTGCCTCGCGCGTGTTAAACAGGAAGCGCGCGCTGTCAACGGGAACCTCCTCAAGCAAATCGCGCAGCTGAATCGCCTTGCCGGTGCGCTTGCTCATTTTGACAAGCTCGCCGCCGCGAACCAGCTTGACGAGCTGCATGAGCACAACGTTGAGCTTTTCGCCGTCGCAGCCGATGGCGTCCATCGCGCCCTTCATGCGCATGACGTGACCGTGGTGGTCGGCGCCCCAAATGTCAATCAGCGTGGTGAAGCCGCGGTCGAATTTATTTTTGTGATAGGCGATGTCGGCGGCAAAATAGGTGGGATTGCCGTTTTGGCGAATCAGCACGTCGTCCTTGAGCTCGAGGTTGTCGATGTATTGCTGCGACTTGCCCTCTTTGAGCAGCTTTGCGGTGACGACTTCCTTGTTTTTATACCAAACCGCGCCTTCCTTTTCGTAGGTCAGCCCTTTTTCGGTCAGCAGGTCGACAACCGCCTTCACCGCGCCGCTTTGATGCAGCTCGCTCTCGAAAAACCACTTGTCATAGGTGATTTTGTAGGTCGCCATGTCCTCCTGCATTTTTTTGATATTCTTCGGCAGCGCATAGTCAACCAGCGCGCGTTTGCGCTCTGAGCTGTCCTTTTCTACATAGCTGTCGCCGTGAATTTCGGCAAACTCGCGCGCCAGGTCGGTAATGTCCGCGCCCTGATAGCCGTCCTCGGGAAAAACAATTTCGTCGCCCTTGTAGATTTGCAGGTAGCGCGCCTCAAGAGAGCAGGCGAATTTTTCAATCTGATTGCCGGCGTCGTTGACGTAAAACTCGCGGTAGGCGTCATAGCCTGCCTTGCCGAGCACCGCCGCCAGACAGTCGCCCAGCGCGCCGCCGCGCGCGTTGCCCATGTGCATGGGGCCGGTGGGGTTGGCGGAAACAAACTCGACGTTCACCTTCTC
>CADBSZ010000247.1 GCA_902797525.1 uncultured Ruminococcus sp.
AACATCACCGTTCAAAACAGCTTTAACAGAGTCATTGCCACCAACGTAAAGGGCAATAACGGTCCTTGGATTTACGGCGGCACCTCTGCAGGCGTGAACCCCGTTGAAATGTACAACGCATCCACATCCGGCGTCGTTGTAAAATACGGCAAAGGAATCCTGAGCCAGAATGTTTACGGCATTGACAAGGCATACGGTACCTATAACAACCGTGTGCCCGGCGACATGTGCAACGAAGACGCCGCATGGGTTGATTTCAACACCAAGGGCCACAAATCCTCCACAATGGACTTCCATTACGAGGTTTCCGTTCCGCTCGACAGACTCGGCATTACCAAGAGCGACATCACCTCCAACGGTATCGGCGCAATGCTTGCGCTCACCAGCGGACTTTCCGGTATGGACTGCCTGCCCTATGACCTGTCGATGAACGATAACGCCGATTTGGACGACGGTGAGCATTCTCAGGAAAACAACAGCTTTGAAAAGAGCGACGAGGACTTTATTACCGCTTCCTTTGCCAGAATCGGCGCGTTAGGCGGCGGTACTCCCGTAACCCAGCCTACCCAGCCGACAACCCCCACTCAGCCCACTCAGCCCACCAATCCGACAACTCCCACTCAGCCCACTCAGCCTGTCGGCAATACGCTGAAGCTGAACGCGACTTCCAATTATTTCAGCAGTGCGGTTTATGACAACCTCAACGCCGGCGACACCGTTACCGTTAAATATAATTTGACCGCTAACTACCCCGTTGCCAGCGCACAGTGGCAGCTTGACTACGACAACACCAAGCTCAGACTGAAAACTTCTCCCACAGCGCTTTGCACAGTAGGCGGCACGGTTAATTCCGCTGCTCTGCCCATTGTCGGCAACTTCACCGACATCGAAAGCCCCGCCGATTTCAGCACCGGCAAAGCCTTTGTGCAGGCAGAATTTGAAGTAATCGGCTCCGGCAACACCACCGTCAACCTGACAGTGAACGAGCTAAACCTCGGCTATTCCAGAAACAACAATCTCTATCTGGCAAGCGTTGTTGAGGACGGCGTCATCAAAAATGTTTCCGGTCAAACCGGCTTTACAAACGCGACCGTTTCGCAGAGCACCAATATCACCACCGGCGCTGACTCCGAGGACACCCTCACCGTACACGTAACCTCAAACTTCTTTGAGGACGCCGACGCTACGTTTGACGCCGGCACCGGCAAAGTGACCGTTTCTTATCTGTTAAGCTCCTCCATGCCCGTGTTCAATACGCAGTGGTTGATGACCTACGATTCCTCCAAGCTCACTGTTGACACGCCCTCCATGCCCAAGGTCAGCAACCCGTCGTTCACCTTGAAGAACGGTAAGATTATCGGCAGCTTCACCGACCTGAGCTTGGTTGACTATGATTACCTGGACGACTTTGTAACCGTTACCTTCAACGTGGTCGGCACCGGCACTACCACCGTTAACCTGCAGCTTGATTACCTCGGCGTCGGTTATTACAAGGACGGAGACGTTGTTGAGGCATATCCCGTTGACGACGGCGTAAAGAAGGTTATCACCGGTCAGCCGGGCTTTGAGCAGTACTATAACAACAACGTTTCGCTTGTTTACGAAGGCACTCCCGACTTCAAGCGCGGCGACGTGGATTTGAACGGCACCGTTCAAATTAACGACGCAACCGAGCTCCAGCGTTATCTCGCCGAGTTTAACTCACTTTCCGCCGCACAAATGCTCGCGGCTGACGCGAATGCCGACGGAAAAGTGGACGTTCGCGACGTCACTGCCATTCAAAGGGCGCTCGCCGACAAATACGTCATTCCGGATTAAACCATTTTAGCTTGATTCATCGGCTGACAGAAATGTCAGCCGATTTTTTATTTGCGGTCATATTTGCGCCCTCTCCGTCATATCAATTAACAGAATCAAACAAAAGGAGAGAGCAATATGGAGTTTAATCAGGATAACCGGGCGTTTTGCACGCCGTTCACCGTGCTTGACACCGTTGCCGAGCAGCTTGCGGACGTCGATTTGACCTTACCCGATTATTGTCCGGACATTGAAAAAATCCTCAAATGCACCTTAAATCCGGGTATCCGGTCAAAAACCCTGTCGGGAGGACAGCTGCAAATTGACGGCGTTTGCGTTGTCAACGTCCTCTATGTGGAAAGCGAGAAAAAGACGATTCGCTGCTGCGAGCAAACCGTCACCTTCTCGCAAAGCTTTCCTGTCAGGGATGCGGACGAAAACTACATTATCCTCACAAAAACCAAGTCCGAA
This sequence comes from uncultured Ruminococcus sp., assembly GCA_902797525.1. GTDB lineage: Bacteria > Bacillota > Clostridia > Oscillospirales > Acutalibacteraceae > Ruminococcoides. The sequence goes on from CADBSZ010000247.1 coordinate 2,269, forward strand.
TACATCAACTGCCGCGCGCTCAGTCCGCGCAGGCTCGTTATGCACGGCGCGTTTTCGCTGTATGCCAAGGTGATTACCGCGCAGAAAAACGAGCTGTTTGTGCCCGAGCAGGAAAATTTGGAGGTGCTTAACAAAAAGCTGCGCCTTGCCGACCTCAAATCCAACTGTCAGGAGCAGTTTACCGTCAGCGAGGAAATCTCCGTCGCCGACAAGCCTGCCATTGAATCCGTGCTGTATTCCAAGGTGACGGCAGGCGTCACCGACGTCAAGGCAGGCAGCGGCAAGCTGATGGTCAACGGCGAGCTGAACATCCGCCTGTTCTATCTCACCGACATTGAAACAGGGGAGACAGCCAAGCTCGACTACCTGCTGCCCTTCACGCAGATGATCGACTGCGGCGGCATGGACGACGGCACCGACAACATTCTTGACTGTGAGGTCATGTCCTACGACATCCGCCTCAAAAACGACATCATGTCCGACAAGCCTGCCGTTGCCTTTGACGCCATGCTCTGCATCTCCGCCGAGGGGTATCTGACGGACGACGCAAACGTCGCGGTTGACGCGTATTCCACGCAATATCAGTCCGCACCGCAGTTTTCCATGCTCAAAACCGTCGGCGGCGTGTGCGAAATCAGCGACACCTTTATGGAGAAGCTGACCGCCAAAATCGACGGCGGCAAGGTGTCAAAGGTGCTTGACATTTTTGCCGACTGCGTTACCCTTGACACGGTGAGCGCCGGCGAGGGCATTACGGCAAAGGGCAAAATCAATCTTTGCATCCTTGCGCTCGACGGCGACAATTTCCCGGTTCTGATTGAGCGCGCCTGCGACTATGAGCATCCGCTGCGCACCTCTGACGGCTGCAACACAATGCTGTTCTCAGGCGCACGCGTCATGAGCATCAGCTACCGTCTGTCCGACGACAGCAGCGTTGACGTCCGCTGCGAGCTGAAAATAAGCGGCGGTGCCGTCAAATGCGAAACCACCAAGGCGGTCAGCGGCGTTGAAATCTTCGAGGACCGTCCCATTCCGCCCGACGACTGCGCTCTCACGCTCTACTATGCCTCTGCCGGCGAGGAGCTGTGGAACATCGCCAAGAGTCACAACACCAAGCTGCGTCTGCTGACCGAGGAAAACGGCCTCGAGCAAACCACCCTCGACGCGGACAAAATGCTGTTAATTCCCAAGCTGTAAGGAGGCGGAAGCATGGAAGAGAGAAACGTATATCAGGACATTTCACAGCGCACCGACGGCGACGTATACATCGGCGTGGTCGGCCCTGTGCGAACCGGCAAATCCACCTTCATCAAGCGCTTTATGGACTCTTTGGTTTTGCCGAATATTCACGATGAAAGCGTCTATCAGCGCACGGTTGACGAGCTGCCGCAGTCGTCCGGCGGCAGGACGATTATGACGACCGAGCCGAAGTTTATCCCCGAAGAAAGCGTGGAGGTCGCGCTCGACAACACCGCCGCCTTTAAGGTGCGCATGATTGACTGCGTGGGCTATATCGTTGACAGCGCCCTCGGCCACAGCGAGGACGACGGTCCGCGCATGGTCAAAACGCCGTGGGCAGACGAGGAAATTCCCTTTGACGAGGCGGCGGAAATCGGCACCAAAAAGGTTATTACCGACCACAGCTCCATCGGCTTGGTCATCACCACCGACGGCAGCTTCAGCGACATTCCGCGCGAGGACTATGTCAGCAGCGAGGCGCGCGTTATCAACGAGCTGAAGGCGATT